>DOWV01000213.1:14477-16171 GCA_003519375.1 Bacteroidota bacterium | reverse complement strand
ACTTCTTCACCAGCCCGAGCGCCTCACGGAGCTCTTTCGTGTCACGGAACTTCATCGAGTCGTTCTCTATCTGGCTTTGCGACTGCCAACGGTACACATCCACCTCTGTGAGCCATCCTACCTGTTCGAGGAACTCAAGGAGATCTTTTGTCTGATGGATGTTGAGTTGGGAGAGCACCACGCCGACACCTGTATGGATTCGCTTCCCCCTTCGCTTCATTTCGGATTCGACGTACTCTATGCTTTTCTTCACGCGTTCGGCGACATCGCGGGCGCCCCTCACCGTATCTCCGACCTCTCCCAATCCGTCAAATGAGATCGAGAGCGAGATACCGGCATCAATCACCGCCCCGACTGCCCTTTCGATGAGTCGGTCCGGCCCGTAGAGCGTCGAGAGGAGATGTACGCGAGCAAAATTCTTGCTTGCAGCATAGTGAATAAATTCGGGCAGCTCGGGATGAAGCATCGGCTCGCCGCCCGAAATCACAAACCCTTGCGTTCCATGGTCATCCAGGCGGTCGACGATCGTCTTGAAATGCTCAAACTTCATGAACGGCTTCGTCGGTGATGCGTTCAAGGGAATGGAGCATTGCAGGCACCGCTGTGTGCAATGGTGGGTGATGAGAATATCGGGGAAGAACAGCATCCGCTCGAGTTTGACTGCTTTGACCGCGTTCTTTACTGCCTTCTTCAGCACGTGAGGCGTCTTCATATGTGGTTAAATGGGGATGCGGGTTCTCGCCGAGCTACGAGTTCCCGGTTGCCTCCCTGCAGGAAGATCGCGCAAATAGGTGATATCATCAACAGAAGAGTTCAGAAATCGGCGGGATAAGTCCAGGATGACTACCGGAGTAGGCTGGGCATCGGCATCCTGATCCTCAGCGCTTGAATCCGGGCGAGACGGGAAGGGACATGAATGTTATGCCGAAAACGAGCTTTTCTCGTCCTCCGAAACTCAGATAGCACCCTGGACGAATGCCGCATAATGTGACGAGTCCGGGATAAACATTGAGTTGAACATTGTAACTTGACCGGCCGCGGGCGATGAGCCCCGCCAGCAATGAGCCCTTGTCGTCCCAAAACAGACCAGCCGCAGGCTCGAGGTTTGGCGTCGCACTGAGAAACTCTCCTCTCTCCTTCTGAGTCATACCCGCAACTGAGTTGCCAAATCCAACCGAAATGCTGTTCTCGTCATCGTAGCGGTAGCTTAGTCCAGCCACCGAATTCACGCCCCAGCAGAGGAACGGAGCATACCTCTCATCGAACGGAAGCGGGTACCGAACCACGAACTCCTGACCTGCGTTCTCCAGGTGGTGATTTCGAAGAATGTAGAGCGGCTGAAGAGACCAATCATTCAGTTGCACGGTCTCCGAAAAGAACCGTTTCACACCGTCAAAACTGAACAGCACGAACCCCAATGTATTGAAAATGTAAACATCCGCGATGCAATCGACATTCACATACCTGGCTCCGCCATTCTGTACCATTTCGTTCATGAATTGGTACAGAAGCGACGTGCCAGCCCCCCACAGAATTGGAGATGAATAGCCATGAGCATCGTACCATTCCGTGATTTTCACGTACTGCATTCCGTAACCCACAACGTGATCGGCGAAGTTCGGGAGAAATTGCAGCTCCTCAACATCGAGGCTCAGATTGAGAAGTTCCTGTCGCCGGAAATTCTCCCATCCGTA
>DOWV01000213.1:13976-14259 GCA_003519375.1 Bacteroidota bacterium | reverse complement strand
CGAAGGGCGTCGAAAGAGCCGTTGATGAGCAACGTGAGGGGTGAGAATTGCGCGTCCGAACCGCGCGTTTGTGCGGGCTTGTAGAAATAGTACTTCTTCTCTTGGGCGACGAGGTTAGGGTGTGCGAACAAGGCAAGAAGGAAGACAGCGGGGAACACCGACCTGAGACGCGGCATCATTCGTGCGGATTACTGACAGAAAAATCAAACCACGGAGTCGATCGACACAATGTTCGGACCTGGGGATAAAATCTTGCGGAGAGCGAGGGATTCGAACCCCCAAG
>DOWV01000213.1:9106-13791 GCA_003519375.1 Bacteroidota bacterium | reverse complement strand
CCGGTTTTCAAGACCGGTGCAATAGCCGTTCTGCCAGCTCTCCCAGTGTATTCCAATTTTGTGAAGCGTCCTGAGCGAGTCCGCTCTTTTGGCGGACGAGTCGAAGGACCGTTCTGCCAGCTCTCCAAAGGTCAGTCAAATCTGCGCATTGCCCTGAGCGAAGGTCGATATTTCTATCGACCGGAGTCGAAGGGCCGTTCTGCCAGCTCTCCAAAGCTCAGTCAAATCTGCGCATTGCCCCTGAGCGAGTCCGAGCGAAGGCCGACCGCTTTCGTCGACCGAAGTCGAGGGACTGCCAGCTCTCCAGAGTTTCCGAAAGATCTGCCTTGTACGAAACGAAAAACGCCAAGCGACGTGAGGTTCCACACCTGGCGTGTACTACATTTTCTAAGTCCGGAGAGGGAAGGATTCCCCGCCCGCACGACCTAACTTATAGCCCGAAGGTGCGGTCGGGTGGGGAAACCTCGATAGAGTTGACCCCCTATGCATGTTTAGTTCCGATTTGACACTCGCCTCACGACTGGGACTCGCGGAGAGGGAGGGATTCGAACCCTCGATAGAGGTTGACCCCCTATGCAGGTTTAGCAAACCTGTGCCTTCAGCCACTCGGCCACCTCTCCAGGCGTCGTGCGGCGAGAAATGTCAAATCGAGAACCCCGCTCTATTTGTTTCTGATAGTTGCGGGTCAAACCTGTGCCTTCAGCCACTTCTCCGTGTGCTGAAACGACAGCAAAAGATATTGAAAAACGTGAGAATAAGCAATCCGAAAACAAAAAGCCCGCCGATGAACTATCGGCGGGCTTTTTCCCCTCTATCCTGGAACTCACCTCCCCCCACGGGTCGGCTATTCCCCCGAGAACAGAAAGATGGCTAGATAACAACTCTCACGAGCAGGACCGTCATCACGAGTCCGACAAACAGTTCAGCTAACTGCAGAAACTGCTTGACGGTCTGACGAGCGATGTGACGTCCGCAAAAATCGCAGAACGTTACATTCGGCGCCGTCAGATTGAAGCAATGCGGACAGGATCGCTTGATCCCGTTCCCCGTGTCGACGAATACGACCTGCTGAGTGAGAGCGATCGTGAGCAGCCCGATAGCGGGCGTCAACACGACCGAATACCAAAACCCCAGCCAGAACCCGTGCCCCCTCTTTCTACTCCAAAGCGCCAGGACAACTGCGAGAGATACGTAAACCAGGAACAGCATCATTGCGTCCATGGCTTCCCCCCCACGTTGTGGCTAGTCATTCTACTTCAGATGATACCCCTTTGCATCTACAAAAAGCAGACACGCCACGGGCATCTCCGTTTAACGCTACGGCGATCGTTATGAAGTTTGTGTGATGGAGATCGCAATGATGGTGAGTATGCTCCCCATCACAAAGGCCGCCGTGATGGAGAAATCGAGGAAAATGACCGAAAGGATGGTGGCAAATACGGGCTGTGCGTTCGTGAAAACGGCAACTTTGCTTGTCTCAATGCGGCTCAGCGCATGGTACCAGAGGAAATATCCCAGGATAGAAGTTCCGATCGCCAGATAGAGAATACCGGCCCAGTGCAGGAGGGTGAGTTGGTGGAAGGGGTAATGAAGTGCGCTCGGGATTCCGACCGGCAGGAACATCACCGCGCCGGTGAGCATCATCGCTGAAGTTGTTCTGAGGGCTCCATACTTCAAAATCATGTCTTTTCCGAGAACCGTGAAAAGGGTCCACGCGACAACTGCGACCAGGATGAGGGCGTTGCCGAACAGGTATCCGGATGAGAAATCTACACCTCGTTCGAAGATGACAATCGCAATTCCAACGAACGCCAGCAGGATTCCGAATGTTTTTCGTTGAGTTATCCGGTCGCCCGAAATAACGCGCGCTGAGACCAGGACGAAGACCGGCGTCGCGGCATAGAGCAGAGCACCATTCGCTGCAGTGGAAAACCGCAATCCATAGAGGTACAAATACTGGTTGAGAGCAACGCCAAGAAAGCCCAGAAGCGACAACTTCCACCAATCCCGACGCTCGATGCGCAGCGGCCCTGACCGCAAGCGCACAATTGCAACCAGGCCTGCAGCGGCCACGATGGTCCTGATGAACGTCACCGTTCCGGCATCGACATCCCGGACTACCGCCTTGGCAACGATGTGCGTGCCACCGGCAATCAGCTGCTGAAGCACGAGGAGGAGGTAGACGTTGGTTTTCTTCATGAGGGATTGCAATGTACGACGCGATTGACAGAAAACCAAGACAACCGATTCCGTTTCACGACTTCATTCACTATATTGGAGGAGCATTTCATCGGCACCCACCGGATTCATGAAATTCAAAACTCTCGAGCCCTGGCGGCGTACACTCTATATCATCTGGGCAGCTCAGTTCATCGCGATGATGGGCATGAGCCTCGTCGTCCCCTTTCTTCCCTTCTATATCCAGTCGCTGGGCGTCACCGCTCCGGATGACCTTGCGCGCTGGAGCGGATATGTCTTCGCCGGGCCGTTCTTCATCTCCCTCTTCCTGACCCCTGTATGGGGATTCCTCGGCGACAAGTACGGCAAACGGCTGATGGTGATTCGCGCGATCTTTGGGTTGGGTATCTCGCAGGCGCTCATCGGGTTTTCTCAGAGCGTTGAGATGTTGCTCTTCTTCAGACTCGTGCAAGGTGCAATCAGCGGTTTCATCGCGGCAGCGCTCTCGCTCGTCTCATCTTCCACACCGCGGCAGCACGCGGGCTATGCGCTTGGGCTCCTGCAAACCGCTTCTGCGAGCGGCGGTGTCATTGGGCCGCTCGTCGGAGGGTCCCTCGCCGACATTATCGGCTTTCGCCCGATCTTTTTCGTCGTGGCAGCATTGTGCACGATAGCCGGCATCCTCGTGGTGCGGTACGTGCAGGAGCCGCCATCCGAACATGAGACAAGCAACCCGCAGTACACCTTCACAAGCAATTTCCGATATGCCTTTTCTTCTACTCCCATCCGGGGTGCGCTCATCATCATCTTGCTTTCACAGATGGCGATCCTCCTCATTCAACCCATCTTCGCACTCTACATCGAACACCTTGACCCTTCGAATCCGAATCTGGCCACACTGGCTGGCGCCATTTTCTCGATGACCGGTGTCTTTATGGTCATTTCGTCTCCGTGGTGGGGAAAAAGAAACGACGGACAGAGCTACAAGAGAAATATCTCCATAGCGATCAGCGGAGCGGCGGTCGCCTGTGCGGCCCAGGGATTTGTGACTCAAGCATATCAGCTGCTGTTTCTGCGCGCACTGCAGGGCTTCTGCATGGGCGGCATGCTTCCGGCCCTCTATTCCTACGTCAGCAAAACCTCTCTCCCCTCCCGCCGGGGCGGGATCATGGGAATCGCATCGAGCTCGCATGTTCTCGCCGCCATCATAGGACCGACGGCAGGCGGATATATCGCCTCCGCGTTTGGCCTGCGTGAGAACTTCTATATGACCGGAATTCTTCTCGCTATCTCGTTGTTCTTCGTGAAAACCATCTTCGTCGATCTCGAGGAGACGGGAGCAGCTGCCGCTGAATCGCCGATTGTTCTGCCGACAGAAGACAGTTCCGGAATAGACTAGCGGGCAGAACTCTCTTGCCTCCGGCATAAATCAACCTTACCTTCGTGTCAGAATCTCACATCCGATTAGTCACAATCCTCCAGGATACGTCGTTCCCGCGATAGGAGCATCAACCTCATCTATGAGTAAACCTGAACGACTTTTTTTGATTGATGGCAACGCCATTGCGTACCGCTCCTATTACGCGTTCATTCAGCGCCCGTTGATGAATGCCAAGGGAGAGAATACGAGCGCTGTCTACGGCTTCGTGACGTTTCTTAACCGCATCCTGTCGCAAGAGTCCCCCGACCATATCGCGGTTGTGTTCGATACTGCGGCGCCGACCTTCAGACATAAAGCCTACAAAGAGTACAAGGCTACACGGCAGAAAATGCCCGATGATTTGTTCTCGCAGCTGGCGGTCATCAAGGAGGTTGTGACAGCATACCGGATCCCCATCGTGGAGATGGACGGTTACGAGGCTGACGATGTCATCGGCACGCTGGCCAAGAATGCGGAGCGGGCGGGAGTGCTCTCATTCCTCGTCACCGCGGACAAGGACTTCATGCAGTTGGTGACGAACAAAACGAAAATGTACAAACCCGGCCGCCAGGGAACGGATGTTGAGATCGTCGATATCGAGGCAGTCGAACGGAAATTCGGTGTCCCGCCGGAGAAGGTTATTGAAGTCCTTGGCCTCATTGGAGACTCGTCCGATAACGTCCCCGGCGTTCCCGGCGTCGGCGAGAAGACGGCCATTCCCCTCATTCAGAAGTACGGTTCAATCGAAAACCTTTACAAGCACATCACCGCTATCGAGCAGAAAGGCCTTCGTCAGAAACTTGAGACGAACAAAGATCTCGCGTTTCTCTCGAAGGAACTGGTTACCATCGATATCAAGGTCCCCCTCAGTATCGATTTCCATTCCCTGAAAGCCGCGGACCCCGATTTCCAGCGCCTGAAGACTCTGTTCGGTGAGCTCGATTTCCGCTCGCTGATCCAGCACATTCCGAAGGTTTCTGCTCCCAAGGCCCGCCAACCCGAGCCTTCCGAACCTGAGCCCGAAATCGAGGCGGATCTCACGGATGTACATCATGACAAACATAGCTATACACTCATAACCGACCAG
>DOWV01000213.1:0-8850 GCA_003519375.1 Bacteroidota bacterium | reverse complement strand
TCTCTCGAACCGCGTGAAGCCTTCTTTGTTGCAGTGCGAGCGTCAGAATCCGCTCCGCAATCAGACCTCTTCGGGAAGTCGAAATCACCTGAGAACGAACAGGGCCTCACTCTTTCAGAGACTCTCTCTGCCCTTAAGCCAATAATGGAGAATGCTCGAATTGAGAAAATCGGACACAACATCAAATACGACGCTCTCGTCCTGTCGCAGTTCGACGTGTGGACTGAGGGTGTGACATTCGATACGATGATTGCGTCCTACCTTCTGCGCGCAGACGGCCGGCATAATCTTGACGCGCTTGCAAAAGAACATCTTCAGTTCAAGAAAGTGTCATTTGATGAGCTGACGGGCACGGGAAAGGAGCACAAGCCGATCCGGGAGGTGGCGCTGCAGGCCCTCAGCGACTACTCATGCGAAGACGCGGACATCACATTCCGCCTCTTCGAGCTGCTGAAGTCTCGCCTGGCAAAAGAGGGCATGCTGAATCTCGGTGAGGACCTTGAGTTTCGGCTTATCCCCGTGCTGGCGGGAATGGAGAAGGAGGGTATTGCCATCGACGTCGAGTACCTGAAAACAATGTCGGTGGATATCGCAAAACTGCTCAAATCCCTCATCACAGATATTCATGCGATGGCGGGAAGCGAGTTCAACATCAACTCCACACAGCAACTTGGCGACATCCTTTTCAACAAGTTGGGCTTGCCAACACAGAAGAAAACCAAGACCGGATTTTCCACAGATGTCGGGGTCCTTGAGTCGCTGAGACACCAGCACCCCATCGTCGACAAACTCCTTGAATATCGTCAGTTCTCTAAACTCAAATCAACCTACATCGATGCGCTGCCTGAGCTGATCAACAAACGAACAGGCCGAGTTCATACTTCCTTCAATCAGACCGTCGCGGCGACGGGCCGGCTGTCGAGCAGTGATCCCAACCTGCAGAACATTCCTATTCGGACTGAAATCGGCCGTTCCATCAGGAAGGCGTTTGTGCCGGGCGCGAAAGGGTTCCTCATCATGTCGGCAGATTACTCGCAGATTGAGCTTCGCGTCATGGCGCACATTTCGGGGGACGAAGCACTCAGCGAGGCTTTCCGCAACAAGGAAGACATCCACACGACGACGGCCGCAAAGGTGTTTGGAGTGGAGCCGGGCGACGTAACAAAGGATATGCGGAGAAAAGCAAAGGAAGTGAATTTCGGTATTATGTATGGAATCGGACCCTTCGGACTCTCGAACCGTCTCGAGATATCGCAGGGCGAAGCGAAAGAGATCATTGCGAAGTACTTCGAGCGCTTCCCGAAGGTCAGGCAGTATATCAACGACACGATAAGTTCAGCACGATCCAATGGTTACGTGTCGACGCTCTTGGGACGCCGGCGGTATCTCTCGGATATTAACGACAGAAATCAGAATATACGTCAGAATGCCGAACGGCAGGCGATCAACATGCCTATTCAGGGGACGGCGGCGGACATGATCAAGCTTGCAATGATTCACATCCACGGAGCGCTTTCAAAGGCGGGACTTGAATCCCGGATGCTTCTCCAGGTACACGACGAGCTGGTATTCGAAATCAAGAAGAATGAAGAGAAAGAGATGCGGGCCCTGGTGACGAAGCACATGCAACAATCGATGAAACTGGATGTGCCTCTGGAGGTGGATATCGGGGTCGGAAAAAACTGGCTGGAGGCTCACTAGCACCATGTAGATTCCCGAAATCCCGCAGAGTACACTCATTGAGATTTCGGGAATCGGCCAAATCACCGAGCAACCTTCGGAAGGTTGCCAGTCTTCGAGGCGGCTAATTCAAGACAACAAGCCCGCGGTTTTGAGCGTTTCCACATAATTCATGATCTCCTGCAAATCTGCCCGCCGCTCACTCTGCACATCGAGCATGTTCTTGATATCCAGCACGCTGTTCTTTCCGTTGATCAGAAGCTGCATCTCACCGCGATCATACCTCGGGAATTCCCTGCGCTGAGCACCGGGCTGAGGCTGAGGCAGAAACTCACGATAACCTCCGTAGCCGTTCGCCTTCACCTTCTCCGTCGGCTTCGGGATCATCTTCGACGCCTTCTTCTCCAGATCGCTCAGCTGGATGGAGGCCGGCTCCGTCTTCAGGCGGTCTGCCGTTGCTTTCATATGACGTTCGAGCACATCGAGCTCGGTTTTCGCAATCTGATCCACCGATTTCTTCGTCGCGGCGATATACTCGTTCACCTTCTTCTTTTCGACGGCAAGCTGCGCCACAGTTTCGAGAGTGTTTTTCTCGTTCTGAAGAGCAGTTTCTACATAGACACGCGCCATGCGGTAGGCAGTACTGAAATTCTCCTTCGTCGCGGCGTTCAGCTCTTCCAATCCCCGGACCGTCTGATGTGCCAACCTGCGCGTCGCATTACTCATGATCTCACCGGTGATCCTGATCGCCATCTCGTCATCGGCATTGGCAATCGTATAGGCGCTTGCCGCACCAATCACGACCACTCGCTTCAACTGCGTTGGGTCGGATTTGTCGACGTGGTCGCCAGAGGTGTGGTACCACTGATCGGGCCAAGCGATCATCATGATGCCCGGGACCTGAACCCCCCAATCGTTGAACACCTCGTGATCGGAAGCGCCGTAATGAGTCTGGATGCTGTAATAGAAGGGCTCGTCCGCCCCCGTCGGCGCCACCATGCGATGCGTCACCGGGAAGAAATTGGAGCGGTTTTGCAGCTGCTCCTGATTACCCTCCCCGACGAACCGGAAGTAGTTCTCCACGACGTCGTTTACGTAGTGCGGATTTCCGTAGCTGGTGCGAATCAGGCACATGTATGATTTGTTCTTGCTGAGCCACTCGCCTACCATGTCCATATTGATGTTGCAGAGCGTCTTCTTCATGAGCTCTTTGTTCGCCTTGACCCATGGGATAGTTCCGGAGAATTCCGGACCCCAGAGAAATCTGATCGTGCGCTTCGGAGGCGGAATCCGGCCTTCCTTGATCAGGGTATTCAACGTCCGTGCGACTTCCATGATGGAAGCGCAGCCGGAGATATCATCGTTGCCGCCCTGTTTCACATATCCTTCATGAAGGTGAGCGGAAAAGATCACCTCTCCTGCATTCGGATCTGTTCCCGGGATGAAGCAGGTCAAATCCTGCAGCTCATATTTCCGTGTCTCGGTCACAACCTTGGCATGGACCGTAATCCTCACGCCGGCAAGAAGCCGTTTCTTCAGAAACTCCCCATCACGCGGCGGGATTTGAAACGCAAACTTCGCAGGAAGGTTTCTGGCCTGATCTCCCCGGATGCCGCCAAATGGTAGCTGAATCGGGTCGAACAGAGGCCGGGGAGAATTCATGGAAATGACACCGACGGCTCCCGAATCCAAGCAGGCGATCTGATGCACGGAGGAGGCAGAACCCTCTGTCACGACGATCTTTCCCTTCACACCCTTGCCGGCAAAATCTTCTTTTCTTCGTCCATAACCGACCCACACCAACTCCGCGGTCACGTCGGCTGACGTACTCCCTTGCAGCAGCATGGCAGCCATATCGCGATACGATGCGAGCTTCTGCTTCATCGGCTCGACTTCCCACAACTCACCCTCGACACCATCCCACGTCTCGCCGCCCGGGAATTTTACCAACTCGGATCCTGCCAGTCCATACTCCTTCAGTCGCTCGAAAAAGTACTTTGTCTCGTAGAACATCGATTCATACTCGGCTGCGGGCCTGTTCTTGTCGTAGCCCCCTGTCTCCATGATCATATTCCAGGCATTCTCGCCGGATGATTCTCCGATGATTTCATTCATGACGCTCTCAGGCAGAAACGTCCACTGCAGCCACGGTGTCGTTTGTGCCGGTGCAGAACCGATTGCGGCCGCAATGAGTGCAAGACCCAGGATCATTCTCTTCATGGAATTCCTCCAGATTGAATTGTGGCACTCGTCTTCACGATAATGGTCTCCGACACGCGATTTCTTCGGAAGAAGAACAGGTGAGAATACGTAATTCTGTTTCCAGATGCAAAAAATCCCGGTTCATCGCCGGGATTCTTTGAAGTCGCAAGACTCAGGAAGGCTATACCTCCATGATTTCCTTTTCCTTGGCCGCAAGAAGGTTGTCAATGTCCTTGATGTATCTGTCCGTCAGTTTCTGTGATTCCTGTTCCCCGCGTTTTCGTTCGTCTTCTGAAAAATGTTCCGCCTTCTCCGATTTCTTCAGATGCTCAATCGCATCCCGCCGTACATTTCTGACGGCGATCTTTCCCTCTTCACCGAACTTCTTCACGAGCTTGACAAGCTCCCTGCGGCGCTCTTCGTTCAGCGGGGGGATCGGAACCCGCAAAATGTTGCCGTCATTCACGGGATTCAAACCGAGGTTCGCGTTGAGAATCGCCTTGTCGATCACTGCCAGCATGTTCTTTTCCCATGCCTGCACGCTGATGGTGTGTACGTCCGGAGTGCTGATGTTCGCCACCTGGCTCAGCGGAACCATGCTTCCATAGTATTCGACCTTGATACCATCCAGAAGCGCAGTGGTAGCTTTCCCGGTCCGCACTTTTACCAGCTCTTCCCGAACCACTTCCACCGCCTTCTTCATCCGGTCTTCCGCATTCTTCAGGATGTCCTTAACCATACGAAGTCCTTCTTTCGTTAGTGATCAGGATGAAGTCAAGTTGAGATGTCCGACTGCTATGCCTCCGCAAACACTTTTGAACCGACCGGTTCGCCAAGCAGCACACGTCGCAGGTTCCCCGGAGTGTTCATGTTGAAAATGATGATCGGGAGCTTGTTTTCCTTGCAAAGCGTAATCGCCGTCAGGTCCATGACCCGAAGGTCTTTTTCCAGAACGTCACGGTACGTGATCTCCGGAAAACGGATGGCCTTCGCGTTCTTCTCAGGATCACTGTCGTAAACGCCGTCTACTCTTGTGCCTTTGATAATGACTTCCGCTTCAATCTCGATGGCGCGCAGAGCGGCAGCCGTATCGGTCGTAAAATACGGATTTCCTGTCCCTGCTGCAAAGATGACGACTCTCCCTTTTTCAAGGTGCCGGATGGCGCGCCGGCGGATAAAGGGCTCAGCGATCCTCTCCATGTTGATTGCCGTCTGGCAGCGTGTATAGACACCGTGTTTTTCGAGCGAATTCTGAAGCGCCAGAGCATTGATGACGGTCGCCAGCATGCCCATGTGGTCGCCCGTCACTTTGTCGATGCCGTCTTCCGACTGGTCAACGCCGCGGTAGATGTTTCCGCCGCCGATGACGATGCCGACCTCCGCACCGAGCTTCTGAACTGTCTTCACTTCCCCGGAAAACGTGTTCAGGACTTTGGGATCAATGCCGTAATCGCGGTCGCCCATCAGCGACTCGCCGCTGAGTTTCAAGAGAACCCGCTTGTATCGTAGTTGTTCCATGGTCACCTGGGGGCGAAAAAAATCCCGAATCGCTTCGGGATTTTTGGAAACAGTTTAGTGTGTTGCTTCTCCTAAGTGATAACGATGGAATCGCCGGATGCCAATTTTCTCCCCGACTTTTCCTGTCGCCTCAGACAGGAGGTCCTTGATGGTCTTTCCTGAATCTTTGATGAAGCTCTGCTCGAGGAGACAGACTTCCTGATAGTACTTTTCGAGCCGCCCCGTGGCAATTTTCTCCGCTATTTCGGCGGGCTTGCCTTCATTGACCGCTTGAGCCTTGTAGATCTCGATTTCCTTTTGCAGGGTCTGCTGATCGACGTCCTCTTTGCTGACGAAGAGCGGGCTCATTGCCGCAATCTGCATCGCGAGGTCATGCGCCAGTTGTTTGAACTCCGGCGTCTTTGCGACGAAGTCCGTTTCGCAGTTGAGCTCGACCATGGCTCCAATGCGGCCGCCCGCATGAATATAAGCCTCGACCACACCCTGGTTCGCTTCACGTTCGGCCCTCTTTGCTGCAACTGCCGCACCCTTTTTCCGGAGATTCTCCGTCGCGAGTTCGATATCGCCGTTTGATTCCTCAAGCGCGCGCTTGCAGTCCATCATGCCCGCGCCCGTCTTATCTCTCAGTAGTTTTACCGTCTCTGATGAAATTACTGCCATACCTCAGAACTTCCTCCTTTACTAGGCTTTATCGCCGACACGAGGTTTCTCGGATGATTCCTTATTCTCCGCTCCACGGAGCATTGCCTCTTCGGCCTGCTTGGCCACGGACCGCTGGCTCCCTTCTGCGACGGCATCGGCGATCGCTTTGGTGATACACTGGACCGATTTCAACGCATCATCGTTCGCCGGGATCGCGAAATCAACGAGCTCCGGATCGCAGTTTGTGTCGACAATGGCCACAACGGGGATACCAAGCCGGCGGGCTTCCTTCACTGCGATGGCTTCTTTCTTCACATCTACCACATAGACCAGTCCGGGCAGCCGTGTCATTTCGACGACTCCGGAGAGCACATTATTGAGCTTCTCACGCTCACGATCGAGGAACAACCGCTCCTTCTTCGTGATCTTCTCGAACGTCCCGTCACTTTCCATCTTCTCAATGTTCGTCAAACGCTTCACGCTCTTGCGGATCGTGGTGAAGTTCGTCAACATGCCGCCGAGCCACCGATCGGTCACGTGGTAAGCGCCGCACCGTTTCGCTTCTTCTTGTACAACCTCTTTCGCCTGTTGTTTCGTGGCAACGAAGAGCGGTTTGCGGCCCTGCGCGACTATATTCGCGACAGAATTACAGGCCGACTCCAGCATTTCCTGAGTTTTCTTGAGATCGATGATGTGAATCCCATTCCGCTCCATAAAAATATAGGGCTTCATTTTGGGATTCCAGCGGCGGGTGATGTGCCCGAAGTGGGCACCGGCTTGGAGCAGTGCTTCGAGTTCTACACGAGGCATAGATGGTCCTTTGAGTTAGTTCTTCTATTCTCGTCATCTCATCCCGGAATCCTGATGGTCAACGTTGACCAGCCGGACACTCCCGTTCAGATCGGAGAATATGTTTGATGGATAAAAAAGCTCTTAACGCTTGGAGAACTGGAACCGTTTGCGGGCTTTCTTCTGCCCGTACTTTTTCCGCTCGACCATGCGCGGATCCCTTGTCATGAGGCCTGCATTTCTGAGGCTCTGGCGATGATCCTCGTCGAGGTTGACGAGAGACCGGGCGATGCCCAACCTGATCGCACCCGCCTGGCCTGTCGGCCCTCCGCCCGCAACGCGGACACGGACGTCGTAACGGCCTTTGGTCGCCGTCACTTCGAAAGGTTGCAGGACCTGTTCGCGTAACACCTCGATCGGAAAGTACTTTTCCAGTTCTTTGTTATTGATCGTAACCTTACCGGAACCGTCAACAAGCTTGATGCGGGCAACGGCGGTCTTCCGGCGTCCAACAGTGATGATAGAAGGCATTGAGATCCTTACGTACTAGTATCGGTTAGAGGGTAATCGCTTCAGGACTTTGTGCACTGTGAGGATGCGATTCGCCAGTGTACACTTTCAGCTTCTTGAACATCTGCCGGCCGAGACGATTGTGCGGGAGCATTCCCTTTACCGCGTGCTCGACGACGGCGGTGGGCTTTCTTTTCAAGATATCCTTGATTGACTCAAACCGTGCACCACCGGGATATTGCGTGTTGTGATAGTACTCTTTCAATTCCTGGCGTTTGCCGGTAACGACAACTTTCTCGGCATTGATAACGACCACGTAGTCGCCCAGATCAGCATTCGGCGTGAACGTCGGTTTGTGCTTCCCGCGAATGATGTGAGCAATCTGAGATGCTACCCGCCCCAGCGTCTTGCCGGTTGCATCAACCAGATACCACTTCTGGTTTACTTCTTCCTGCTTGAAAAACCTGGTCTTCGGTGACGTCTCCACTCTAACCTCCAAATCGACAGATAATACTCGATATCAGTTTTGAGTTTTAAATATAGCGTTCTTTGCTGGGAAAGTCAACGTGTTTTTGGAACTGGGGGATAGATGGGGGCTCGCATGAGGACGTGCGGAATTAAGAGAAGGAAACGCAGGGATCACGGCAGGCCGGTACTAGACCTGTTCCGCCGCATGATACGAACTGCGAACAAGCGGTCCTGATTCTACGTGCCGAAATCCCAGTCTAAGGCCGATTTCCTTCAACATCTTGAATTCGTCGGGATGGGCGTACCTGTTAACGGGAAGATGGTCCTTTGTCGGCTGGAGATACTGTCCGAGCGTAAGGATGTCACACTTAGTCTGACTGACATCTTGCAAGACCTCGATCACTTCCTCCGTACGTTCGCCGAGTCCAAGCATCAGCCCTGTTTTGGTCACAGACCCGAAACGTTTGGACCGTTCAAGAACCTCCAGCGATTGATGGTAATTCGCCTGCATGCGGACCGTTCGATAGAGCCGGGGAACAGTCTCGAGATTATGGTTCAGAATATCCGGTCGCGCCTCGAGCACCATCATCAGAGCTTCCTCGCTGCCTTTGAAATCCGGGATAAGCACTTCCACCGTGACGCCCGCGACTTCGTCATGGATGCGCCTGATCGTTTCAGCGAAAATCGGGGCACCGCCGTCTTTTCGCTCGTCACGATTGACCGATGTCACGACCGCGTGTCGAACACCCATAAGCTTGACCGCGTCGACAACCCGTCTCGGCTCGTCCCAATCGAGACCGTAGTCAGGCCTTCCAGTTTTGACAGCACAGAATCCACATGACCTCGTGCAAATATCTCCCAGAATCATGAACGTCGCAGTTCCCGAGTGCCAGCATTCTCCCATGTTCGGACAACGCGCTTCTTCGCACACGGTGTGAAGCCGGTTGGCGTCGATGATGGATTTCAGCCGCGCGTATCCTTCGCCGCCGGGAATCTTCGCCTTGAGCCAGTCCGGCCGCCGCGGCCGCTGAGGTTGAGCCT
>DOWV01000384.1:14023-18869 GCA_003519375.1 Bacteroidota bacterium | reverse complement strand
TACAAGGGCAAGGGCGTGAAATACGAAGGTGAGTACATCAGGCGCAAAGCCGGTAAGGCCGCGGCAACGGCCGCCAAGTAAGGCACCCTGGTCAGATTCAATGAATTTCTTTTTCCGTAAGGATTCTCGATATGATTCAGAATAAAAAGCACAACCGCTGGCAGAAAAAGAAAGCCAGCATCCGCAAGAAAGTTCACGGGACCTCCCAGCGTCCCCGGCTGACGATCTATCGGAGCGCGAAGCACATCTACGCGCAGATCATCGATGACACAACGGGTAAGACGCTGGTGTCGGCATCGACGCTGTCGAAAGGCCTGCGGGACGATGTGAAAGCCCTCAAGGCTCCGATGGAGATCTGTAAGCTCGTCGGCAAGTATGCGGCGAAACAGGCGCTCGAGAAAAAGATTCAGCATGTGGTCTACGACCGTAACGGGTATCTCTATCATGGGCGCGTGAAGGCAGTGGCCGACGGAGCGCGCGAAGGCGGACTCAAATTCTAACACACCACGAGAGCAACGAGAGACGCGATGTCAAAATTTAAAGCAGGCGAACTGGAACTCAAAGAAAAACTGGTCCACATCAACCGCGTAGCAAAGGTTGTGAAGGGCGGGCGCAGGTTCAGCTTCAACGCTATTGTCGTGGTTGGTGACGGCAACGGTCATGTCGGCGTTGGACTTGGAAAAGCGAACGAAGTGGCGGATGCGATCGCGAAGGGTGTGGATGACGCGAAGAAAGCGGTTGTGAAAGTTCCGATCGTGAAAGGCACGATCCCCCATGCGGTCATTGGCAAGTTCGGAGCGGGACGTGTGATGCTGAAGCCGGCATCGCCCGGCACGGGATTGATCGCCGGCGGCGGTGTCCGTGCGGTACTCGAATCGGCCGGAGTGAAGGATGTTCTGACGAAACAGATGGGGTCGTCCAATCCGCATAACGTCGTGAAGGCGACGATGAAGGCTCTCCTGAGTCTCGTCGATGCACGCATGGCGGCAGAGCGGCGCGGAGTCACGTTACCGGAATTGTTCCACCAAAACTAAGCAGGTGTGCAGATGTCAACGGCAAACAAAATAAAGATTACACAGACTGGCAGCGTCATCGACCAGAAGGAAAACGCAAAACGGACGATGAAAGCGCTTGGCCTCGGCAGGCCGAACTACTTTGTCGTCAAGAACGATTCTCCGCAGATTCGCGGAATGATCAATGCGGTTCGTCATCTCGTTCGCGTCGAAGATGTGAAGTAAGGCACAGTCTCCAAGGTTAAGGAAACAAGACGATGGCAAAAGATATTCTCAGTAATCTGACTCCGGCGAAAGGCTCCAGAAGGAAGACCAAGCGTATCGGTCGTGGGCAGGGCTCCGGTCACGGCAAAACCGCCACCAAGGGGCACAAGGGCGCCAAGTCGAGGTCAGGACATAAATTCAAGCTCTGGTTCGAAGGCGGGCAGATGCCCCTGTCGCGGCGCGTGCCGAAATTCGGCTTCAAGAGCCGCAACCGCGTACTCATCCAGTCTGTAAACGTGGAGAGCCTCGAACGCGTGGTGACGGAAAAGAAATTGGGCGGGTCAGTGGTGAACCCCGAAGTGATGTATTCTCTCGGGCTCATCTCGAAGAAGAACGATCCGGTGAAGATCCTGGGGAACGGCGACCTGAAAGCGAAGCTGGAAGTCTCTGCGCACGCGTTCAGCAAATCTGCTCTTGCGAAGATCGAAGCCGCCGGCGGGAAGGCGACTGTGCTCGGCCACACCAAGTCGTAAACGGAATAGACCAGAATGAGCAAACTTACAGAGACGTTCACCAATATTTTCAAGATCCAGGAGCTGCGCGAGCGGATTTTCTTTACCGCGGCGCTCCTGATCGTCGTCCGCCTCGGATCCCATATTACCTTGCCGGGCGTCGATGCACGAGTCCTCGCCGACTACATGCAAAAGGCGAATCAGGGTTCGCTGTTCGGCCTCTATGATCTCTTCGTCGGAGGTGCTTTCAGCAACGCGGCGGTCTTCGCGCTGGGAATCATGCCGTACATCAGCGCCTCCATTGTCATCCAGCTTCTCGGAGCGGTGGTGCCGTATTTCCAGAAGCTCCAGAAGGAAGGCGAGGATGGAAGAAAAAAGATTACGCAGTACACCCGCTACGGGACGGTCCTGATCTCCCTGCTGCAGGCAAGCGGCGTGGTGATAAAACTCGAGAGCACGATAACTCCCCAGGGGGCGATCGTTCCGGCGGCTGTTGCCGGATTCGGTTTTGCCCTGAGCACGGTCGTTATTCTTACAGCCGGGACCATCTTCATGATGTGGCTCGGCGAGCAGATCACCGAGCGCGGCATCGGCAACGGTATTTCACTTATTATCTTCATCGGCATTATCGCGCGTTTCCCGAATTCACTCCTCGATGAATATCAGCTCATCGTGGCGGGCCGCAATATCATCATCGAGCTGGTCATTCTCGCAATGATGGGATTCATTGTGGCAGGTGTCGTCCTTGTGACGCAGGGAACCCGAAGGATCCCGGTGCAATATGCGAAGCGGGTGATAGGCAGGAAGGTGTACGGCGGTGTGACGCAATATATCCCGCTCCGTGTCAATACGGCCGGTGTCATGCCAATCATCTTCGCCCAGGCGATCATGTTCGTTCCGCAGATTGTGTTCCAGTTCTTCCCGGAAAGCGAGTTCATCGATACGCTGAACCGCGATTGGTTCAGCTGGGATTCGTGGTCGTACTCGATTATCTATGGGTTGATGATTGTGTTCTTCACCTATTTCTATACTGCCATTGCGTTCAACCCGAAGGATGTCGCCGACAACATGAAGAAACAAGGCGGCTTTATCCCCGGCATCCGCCCGGGAACGCACACGGCAGACTTTGTTGACAATATCCTGACGAAGATTACGCTCCCGGGCTCCATCTTCCTGGCGATTGTCGCCATTCTACCGACAGTGATGTCGAAAATCGGCGGTGTAACACCGGGATTCGCGCAGTTCTTTGGTGGCACGAGCCTTCTGATCATCGTTGGTGTTGCACTCGACACCCTTCAGCAGGTTGAGTCCCATCTGCTCATGCGCCACTACGATGGGTTCATGAAGAGCGGCAAGCTCCGCGGTCGGAGAAGCTAGGTCCCAACACCGATGGTTCGGATCAAGACGAAGGACGAAATCGAGCTCATTCGCGAAAGTTGCAGGATCGTTGCCGATGTGCTGAAACTCGTCGCAACGCACATCCGGCCGGGTGTCACGACACTCGAGCTTGACCGGTTGGCAGAAGATTACATCCGGTCATTTGGCGGAGCGCCTGCGTTCAAAGGATACGGCCACAAGAAATCGAATTTGTTTCCGGCCACGCTCTGCACATCGATCAATGATGTGGTGGTACACGGAATCCCGTCGAAGCGGGCGCTGAGAGAAGGCGATATCGTTTCGGTGGATGTGGGAGTCAGGAAAGAAGGATTTTTCGGAGACGGCGCCTGCACATTTGCGGTAGGGGAGATTTCTGACGGCAAGAAACTCCTGATGAAGGTGACCGAAGAGTCTCTGCAGAGAGGCATTGAGCAGGCGGTGGTTGGTCAGAGGATCCACGACATCTCTCACGCAGTTCAAGAGCATGTCGAGTCTCACGGATTCTCGGTTGTGCGGGATCTGGTCGGTCACGGGGTTGGGCTGGAGCTGCACGAAGAGCCGTCGGTACCGAACTTCGGGAAACCGGGAACGGGAATCAAGATTCTGGAAGGGATGACGCTGGCGATTGAACCGATGGTGAACGCAGGGACGTGGGAGGTTCAATTCGGAGCGGACGGCTGGACGGTGCAGACACAGGATGGCAAACCGTCAGCACATTTTGAACATACGATTGCGGTCGTGGACGGGAGACCGGAAATTCTCACGAAGTAAATCACGACGATGGCAAAACAGGGTCCGATAAAGCTCGATGGTGTCATCACCGACACGTTGCCGAATGCAACGTTCAAGGTAAAGCTGGACAATGGCCACGAAATTCTGGCACACATATCCGGCAAGATGCGGATGCACTTCATCAAGATCCTGGTTGGCGACCGGGTTACGGTCGAAATGTCGCCGTATGATCTGACAAAGGGAAGAATCACGTACCGCTACAAGTAAGAAATGGGAGCACGCAATGAAGGTTCGCTCATCAGTGAAAAAGATCTGCGACAACTGCAAGATTATCCGTCGCAAGGGTGTCGTGCGTGTTATATGCAAGAACCCAAAGCATAAGCAGAGGCAAGGTTAGGACTAAATCCGAAAAACGAAATACGAAATGCGAACGATGGTTCATGAATTGGACGTTTCGGATTTCCTGCCTGCCGGCAGGCAGGCGATATTCGAATTTCGGATTTGGAAAAAACGCACTTTAGGAGAACAATTTTGGCACGCATAGCAGGAGTTGATCTACCAAAGAACAAGCGGGCAGAAATCGGCCTCACCTACATCTATGGCATCGGCCGCACCAGCGCCCAGAAGATCCTGGGCAAGGCAAACGTCGATGTCAACAAGCGTGTGAGCGATTTGAATGACGACGAAGTGTCCGCCATTCGCGCGATCATCCAGGCCGACTACAAGGTCGAGGGTGCGATGCGAAGCGAAGTCCAGATGAACATCAAGCGTCTCATGGACATCGGTTGCTACCGCGGTCTGCGTCATCGCAAGGGTCTGCCGGCAAGGGGACAGCGGACGCGTACCAACGCACGCACGAGGAAGGGAAAGAGGAAGACCGTGGCAGGGAAGAAGAAGGCACTCGAGAAGAAGTAGAAGCAACCCAAAAACACTTACGCAAAGGCGCAAAGACGCTAGGTCAATTTCAAACAAATAGATCCTTTGCGACTTGGCGGTTCGCTCTCTGAA
>DOWV01000384.1:13481-13886 GCA_003519375.1 Bacteroidota bacterium | reverse complement strand
TGAAGCTCCAACAACATCTTTAAGGAGATCTCGCTTGGCGAAACAGGCAGCTGGCGCACCAGTCACCAAGAAAAAGAAAAAAGTCCACGTCGATACGAACGGCAAAGCCTTCGTGAAGGCGACATTCAACAACGTTATCGTGACGCTGACGGACACGTACGGCAATGTCATTGCTTGGTCCACTGCGGGACGAAACGGATTCAAGGGCTCGCGGAAGAACACTCCGTTTGCCGCGCAGGTGTCAGCGGAGGCGGCGGCGAAAGAGGCCCACGATCTTGGACTTCGGCGCGTGGAAGTGTTCATCAAGGGTCCCGGAGCCGGACGAGAGGCTGCAGTTCGGTCGCTCCAGTCCGCAGGCCTGGAAATCACCATGATCCGGGACATCACCCCGATTCCGCACAACGG
>DOWV01000384.1:6586-13386 GCA_003519375.1 Bacteroidota bacterium | reverse complement strand
ATCACCCCGATTCCGCACAACGGATGCAGGCCGCCAAAGCGACGGCGGGTCTAAGTGATTTTCGATTTTCCCCGCCTGCCTTCGAGAATCAATTGAGGCGGGCAGGAATTGCCGATTGTCAATTGGAAAGCGGCTTTTCGAAAAATCGAAAATCGACAATCGAAAATTGACAATTCAACACTGAACATTATCTAGGAGTGCTATGGCTCGTTACATTGATGCCAGTTGCAGGCTTTGCCGCAGGGAAAAGCAAAAGTTGTTTCTCAAGGGAACGAAGTGCTACACGGAGAAGTGCCCGTTCGAAAAGAGGGGATACGCACCCGGTCAGCATGGCCAGAGCCGCCGGCAGAAGATCTCGGAGTACGGCATTCAGCTCCGCGAGAAACAGAAGGTGAAGCGGTCGTACGGCTTGCTGGAGACGCAGTTCAGGAACTACTTCGAGCGCGCCTTGAAACAGACCGGCCGAACCGGCGAGACCCTGGTGAAGACACTCGAGCGGCGGTTCGATAACGTCGTGTACCGGATGGGTCTGGCGCCGTCAAGAAAGTCGGCACGCCAGCTGATCCTCCATCGACATTTCCTTGTGAACAGCCATATCGTCGACATTCCGTCGTTTCTGATGAATCCCGGCGATGTCATACAAGTTCGTGACAAGAGCAAGAAGCTTGAGTTGATTCACTCTTCGATGAAGCGTGTGAAAGATGCAGCGATGCTGCCGTGGCTCAGCCTCGACAAAGCGAGCCTGACAGGAACCTTCCTTCAGGTTCCCGAGCGGGCCGATGTTCCGCTGAATGCCAATGAGCAGCTGATCGTCGAATTGTATTCGAAGTAATCGTAACTGTGGTTCACCACTGAATCATCAAATCGGGCCGCTTGAGGTCCGTTGTCCTCGCTCACAGCGAGAGGAAAGAGAACTATGAGCAACGCATTAGTTCAAATGCCAGAGAAGATCGAGATTGACGAGAGTTCCTTGTCCCCGACATTCGGGCGTTTCACGGTGCAGCCTCTCGAGAAGGGTTTTGGAGTGACGCTGGGTAACTCGTTCCGGCGTGTACTGCTCTCCTCGCTCCCCGGCACGTCCATCACGGCCATCCGGGTTGAGGGAATTCAACATGAGTTTTCAACGGTCAAAGGTGTGGTAGAAGATGTTGCCGACCTGATCCTGAATCTCAAGCAGGTTCGGATCAAGCCGATCAACAAGAAGCTCACGAAGGTGACTCTCGCGATCAAAGGTCCGGGAGAACTGAAGGCGAAAGACATCCAGGATGCGTCATCGGAACTCGAGGTTCTGAATCCCGGCCTTCACCTGGCAACCCTCAATAAAGAGGCGAATTTCGAACTCGAGTTGAGGCTCGGCCGGGGTAAGGGGTATGTCTCTTCAGAAGAGAACAAAGCTGCGGACCAGCCGATTGGCACCATCGCCATCGATTCAATTTTCACCCCGATCAAAAACGTCCGTTTCTTCGTGGAACCGACCCGCGTCGGCGGACAGACCGACTTCGAGAAGCTCATCCTCGAGATTGAGACCGATGGGTCGATAACCCCGGATGAAGCGTTAACGCATGCGGGAAAGATCCTCCGCGACCATATCCAGCTCTTCATCAACTTTGAAGCGGAGCCGGAGACGGAGAAAGTGGAGAGCGAGGAAGAAGCGAAGCTGAGCCAGACTCGCAAGACCCTGAAGATGTCGGTTGACGAGCTCGAGCTGTCGGTTCGCTCGCACAATTGCCTGCGCTCGGCGAATATCAAGACGATCGCCGACCTGGTTCGCAAGGATGAAGCTGAACTGCTGAAGTTCCGCAACTTTGGACGCAAATCGCTTGCCGAGCTTTCTGCCATAGTCGACGAGCTGGGTCTGAATTTCGGAATGGATGTTGAAAAGTATCTGAAGGATGGAAACGAGTAATCAGAGGAATTGAAGTATGCGCCATCGCAAGTCAGGCCGAAAGCTCGGAAGAACTGCAAGCCACCGCAAGGCAACGCTCTCCGCACTGAGCGTCTCGCTGATCCGGCATAAGAAGATTCGCACGACGACCGCCAAAGCGAAAGAAGCGCGGATGGTTGTGGAGAAGCTCATCACCCGCGCGAAGAATGCCGTGCTGAAGGAGACCGACGGGAAGGCGAAGGATGTGCACGCAAGGCGCGAAGTTTTTGCGTTCCTGCGCGATCGTGAAGCGGTGACAACGCTCTTCAACGAAATTGCCGCCAAGGTTGCCACGCGACCGGGCGGGTATACGCGTGTCGTTAAACTCGGACAGCGTCTCGGCGACGGTGCTGAGGTTTCCGTGCTTGAACTGGTCGACTATAATACCGGCCAGGAAAAGGCAGCGGCGAAACCGAAGGCAAAGGCTGCCACGGCAGGACGCAAGCGGGGACCGAAGAAGGGTAAGCCCGAAACATCTAAGAAGGCCAAGGAAGCGGCGACGGAAGAGACATCGGAAAAGAAATCGCCCTCCGAACCTGCGGCCAAAGAGTCTGACTCGAAGTAGCGAGCAAGACCGGTCTTTCTGTTGTATTCGAAGAGAGGGACGTCTCCATGCTAAAAATTACCATTGCTGAATTCCTTCAAGGGGTCGCTGATTTGCATCAGCTCCCGAAGAATGAATTGAAAGAAGTCCTGTTCATCGGCCGCTCCAACGTCGGTAAGTCATCGCTGCTGAACAAGATGTGCAACAGAAAGAGTCTCGCCCGGTCCAGCTCTACCCCGGGAAAGACGCGCGAGATCAACTATTATATCATCAACAACGAATTCTACTTCGTCGATCTCCCGGGTTACGGCTATGCGAAAGTGCCGGAGCAGATGCGGGCAGGGTGGAAACGCCTCATCGAGGACTTCCTCAAGCGGGGACGCCCCATCGCCCTCGGCATGCAGCTCATCGACTCCCGCCAGGAGCCCACGCCGCTCGATCTGATGATGATGGACTGGCTCGAGTATTACGAAATTCCGTATCTCCTCATCCTGACGAAATCGGATAAACTGCCCGTGAGCAAACTCTCGCGGCAGCTCGAAGCCTATCGCACACGATTCAGCCCCCAGCTCACGGAGGGTTCGTGCAGGGGCATTGTGCCCTTCTCGATCGTAACGAGCGACGGAAAATCAGAACTCCTTCGATTGATCGACGCTCATTTGAACCAATCACAGAGCCAGAAGAAGGAAGCCGTCTAACGCCGGATTGCGGACGCTTTCAGATCTACCCGAAACCCCGACTGAAGTCGGGGTTTTCGTGTTTTTGGAGGTGACCGTCACCTCTCAGCGCTTGAAAGTGACCGCCACCTTGCACATTCCGATCCGGGATTAGGTGGCGGGCACTTGCATTAATGCTCACCTGTCCGGTTTGACGCCCCTTGTTTCTTCCTGACTCTCTCCATATTTTGACACTTGTCGGTAACCAGATCATAGCACAAGGAGTACCTCTTGAAAAAACGACTCTTTACACCTGGCCCAACACCGGTCCCCGAGTCCGTCATGCTCAGGATGGCGGAGCCGATTATTCATCATCGCCATCCGGAATTTCGCGCGATTTTCAAGCGGGTGAACGCAAATCTGAAGTACCTGTTTCAAACAGAGCAGCCGGTTGTGACGCTTGCCTGCTCGGGAACCGGCGGCGTCGAGTCGACGTTCGTCAGCCTCTTTTCGCCGGGAGATACCGTCGTTGCCGTGAACGGGGGAAAGTTCGGAGAACGATGGGTCAACATGCCGCGCACCTTTGGGCTCCAGGCAGTTGAGGTAAAGACAGAGTGGGGCAAGGCGCCGAGCGAGGGTCAGATTGTCGCGGCCCTGAGGTCCCATCCTGATGCGAAAGCAGTCTATCTGGTTCACAGCGAAACTTCCACTGGCACGGCGACGGACATCAAAACACTCGCCCAAGTCATTAGAGGCAACTCGAAGGCTCTTGTCTGCGTCGACGGCATTACCGCGATCGGGGCGCACGAAATGCGCTTCGATGACTGGGGCATTGATGTCTGCGTAACGGGTTCTCAAAAGGGACTGATGATTCCACCCGGTCTGGCGTTCGTGGCGTTGAGCGCACGCGCCCTGGAAGCAATGGAGCATTCGACCCTTCCGAAGTTCTACCTCGATCTGCGAAAAGCGGTACGGTCGCATCAGGCGGATGATACGCCGTGGACGCCTGCGATCTCGCTCGTGATTGGCGTTGACGCGGCTCTTGAAATGATACGTGCGGAAGGAATCGAGAACATATGGAAGCGGCATGAACGGCTCGCCAGAGCATTGCGAAAAGGGATTGAGGCTCTCGGGATGAAGCTCTTTTCCGACTCTCCATCGTTTGCCGTAACGCCGGTCTGGCTGCCGGAAAAGATCGAGTGGAAGCGATTTAACGGCCTGATCAAAGAGAAGTACGGCATTACGATCGCCGGCGGCCAGGAACAATACGCAGGCAAAATCTTCCGCGTTTCTCACCTCGGTTACTACGATGAACTCGACATGATGAGCGTGCTCTCTGCGCTGGAAATGGCTCTCGCCGATTGCGGATACAACTTTGACCTGGGAGCCGGCTTGCGCGCTGCGGAAACTTATTTCGCGACATGCTGAATTCTCTGATCCCATCTTAGAGACAAGTACGCCCTTTACCCGGATTCTTGTGCTGCGGGCACAGTGTCTCATTAATGACGGGAACCGCGGCCAGTTCCTTTCTCTACGACAATTCGGAGCGATTCGCATATTTCAACCATATTTCAACGGAGAGCAGAGCCAGCCTCTCAGGCGGGCGAACGAAAGTTCTTTCCGATCGATGGTCATCCGAGTCAGTTCCGGTGCGCTCAATGTTATGACGAAAAGCGAGGACCTCGATGTTACACTTCCCCTTAGTGTGTATGGGGTTAACGCGGATAATGAGGCGGACACAATTGTGGACACTTCCCCAAATTGAGTGTATGGCCATCCAGCGGCGCTAGGGGCGAATCCGGCGGACGGTCGGGGTGAATTAAGGGAAAGATGGTCGGGTTTTCCCCAGGTCGTGTCAAGGATTTTGTTACGAGACGGTAATTTCCGCTTGACAAACATACTTTCGTGTTCTATATTCAGGAAACATAATTCTGCACTAGCCCGTCTCTTCAGCAAAACATTCCCATCAAGAAGGAGGTGAATTGCTCATTCGGACGACGGGGCAGATTCGTCGCTCGCGCGTCCGATAGACTATTGTCACAACTTTCCTCGCTGTACCCGCCGATCGCCCTTCCATCTTCACCACAGGGCATCGACCCAGAATCGAGATCCTTTCCACAATCCACATTCTTCATTTACGAAGGAGGTACGTTATGTTCCGCAAGCTCCTTTTAGTTATAGCCGCTTTGCTGCTTCTACCCGCTCTCCTTTTCGCGCAGGACGGTAAGCTGCGTGGCAAGGTGACGGATAGAGAGTCGGGCGAGGCACTCATTGGTGCAAACGTTACTGTCGAAGGCAGTAACTTGGGTGCTGCGTCCGATGTGAACGGCGAGTACGTGATCCTGAGCGTTCCCGCCGGTGACTACACAGTAAAGGTAACATACATCGGCTACTCACCGACGACGATTTCGAATGTCCGAGTGAACTCCAACATCACCACCACGCAAGATTTCAAGTTGGTGAGCTCGGCTATTCAGATACAGGCGGTTGTCATCGTCGCAGAACGACCGATGATCCAACGCAATACAACCAACACCATCCGTGTCTCGCAACAGGAAGACGTGCAGTACATCCCGTTTCGCGGCGTCCAGAACATCGTGGCTCTTTCTGCAGGTGCCGTGCAACAGGGTGGAACGCTCTATGTCCGTGGCGGTCGCGCTGGTGAAGTCGGTTACTACGTTGACGGAGCAAATGCAACGAACCCCTTGTTTGGTTCGGAAAGCTATGGTGCGATTCGCGAAGCAATCGAGGAAGTCCAATTACAGACGGGTGGATTCACTGCAGAGCTCGGCGGTGCCAACTCCGGTATCGTTCGGACAACCACTCGTACTGGAAGTTCACAGCTGAAAGCTTCAATTGACTATCTGACTGATGACTTTGCAAAACCGGGACAGCAATTCCTGAAGACCTCCGCTTTCGGATACAAGAACGCGGTTGGCACGATCAGCGGTCCGATCCTTGAAGGCGTCCGATTCTTCGCTGCCGGCCAGTTCAACTACTGGCGCGATCGACAACCGATGTGGTTAGTCCCCTTCACGTTCGAAGGATTGGTCGATGACGGTCTGGTAAGCGCCGACAACAAGGGCAAAGCGTTGCCGGGCCCGATCGATTTCAGACAAAACTATCTACCCAACACGTGGCTGCAGGATGTTCAGGGACAGGGCAACCTCCTGTTCGATCTGAAGCAACTCGTGGACGCTCCGGTCAAAATTCGCATCAATGCCCTCTACGATGTGAATACTTCCATCAACGGCGGCACATGGCCTGGAGTCGTCGGGAACTACTTCCGCAATCCGGACAAGATGTCGCGCAACGAAACGAAGACCTTCTCCGGTGGCGTCAAGCTGACGCACGTCGTCAGTCAGACAACATTCTACGAAGTAAGCGTATCGATGCAGTCTCGCAAATTCCGTCAATTCGATCCGGTTTTCGAAGACAACTGGATGTCCTATGCTGACAGCGCGGCAAACGCAAATGCCGGATTCATGGGTGTCGTCAACCCGTGGAGCAATCGCTACAGCAGCCCGCTCAACATGAGCATCATCTCGAAATTCCAGCTTTCGGATCCGAATGCTCCGATCAATGGCTACTCGAAGAACTCGCAATCCAGCATCAGTGCATCCGTTGACTTCACTTCTCAGATCAACTCACGATGGGAACTGAAAGCCGGCGGTAG
>DOWV01000384.1:3241-6470 GCA_003519375.1 Bacteroidota bacterium | reverse complement strand
TGACCTTCCTGGATCCGAACCGGGATGGCGTTTTTGATGCAGATGCCATTGTATTCGGTTCAGACATAGCCAAGGGTTACACGGTGGACGATAAGTTGCGACGTATTCGCTGGTTGAATGCCGGCGGTATTGGCAACTACGGCTACGATTACCAAGGAAACGAGACAGAAGGGTTCAACAGCGGCGGCAATACGGTTGACAAGCCGTACAAGCCGACGTTCGCCGCGGCCTATCTGCAGAACAAGTTCGAGTTCAACGATCTGATCCTCAACTTCGGTTTGCGGTATGAGTACATTGATCCCAAAATGCTCTATATCGAGCCGACGTTGAATCCCGTCAGCAATCAATATGACTACCAAGACGTACCGGTCGACCAGGAGACAAACGTGGTTGACGAATCGCTTTACAAAGCTGTCCAGGCGTTCGGCTACCTGCTCCCGCGCATCAGCTTTTCGTTCCCTGTGTCTGACCGAACGGTGTTCTACACGCAGTTCGGCAAGTACGTCCAGATGCCGAGCCTGAATCAGCTCTACAACACGACGCGTGATTTCAGCAACGCGATCAATCCTCTGACGAGATCGTTCACATCGGGCAGGCTGGGATACTCTGCACGTCCGGAGCGCACGACGTTGTTCGAAGTCGGTATTCGTCAGGTTCTTACGCCGAATCTGGCCTTGACCATGACCGGATTCTACAAGGACACCAAAGACCAGATCCAGTTGCGCCGTGTGTACAACTCTCTCGGCAACCCGATCTTCACTTCGTACCAGAACACGGACTTTGGTACCGTGAAGGGCGTGGAGGTTACTCTCCAGTTGCGCCGCACGGAGCGCATACAGGTGAACTTGAACTACACGCTGTCTGACGCCCGCGGCACCGGCGCCAGCTCTGCTTCAAACGCAGTCGCAACATCCGATGAAATCAAAGCGCGCTTCCCGAACTTCGTAGCCCTGCAGCCGTTCAACCAGGCCCATCGTGGATCGGTGGTGTTTGACTATAGGTTCGCGAAGGGCGATGGCGGGGCGATTCTGGAAGGGCTCGGCGCGAGCCTGTTGATGTCCTTCAACAGCGGTCACCCGTTTACGAAGATCGAAGAGTCGGTTCTCGGACAGTGGAACCCCTGGAACGTTGGAGTGTACGCACTGGCAGATGCCAGGTTCCGGAATCCTGCGGAGCCCGTCAACAGCTCGACGACACCCTGGGTGTTCAACCTGGATATGAACATCAGCAAGATGTTCTACTTTGGCGGAGTGAACTTTGAAATCTACGCCAATATTCTGAACTTGCTGAATGCGAAGCAGATCATCGATGTGTTCCCGAACACCGGAACACCTTACGATGACGGATGGTTGAAAAACCCGGCCTCGGGGCAGTACAAGTCAATTCCGAACTACGAAGCCTTCTATCGCGCGCTCAATCTCGACAACCGTTGGGGTATCATGAACTACCGCGGCGATGTGTACTCAGCCCCCCGACAGATCCGCATCGGCGCAAGGATGGAACTGTAGCCTGACGAATGCCGAAACAACGTTGGTCGGCATCGTGGAAGTCAAAAGAAAATCAACTTACGAGAAACTTCTCGAGGAGTTATAAGTATGGTAAAGCGCAAGTTTTACATCGTGATGGCGCTGGCTGCTGTAAGTGCTTTGCTGCTCTGGTCGGTTGCGCTGGGCGAGGATCTGCCCGGCAATAAGAACAAGCAAGACAAATCCCTGAGCAAAGTCACCGGCAGTCCGCAATATCAGATTCTGAACATCAACAATATTACTTCGTGGACCCGCTACGACGGCCCCTCGAACCACTCACCGAGCGGTGACAACGGCGTTTATTACCCGGTTGGTACCGGGAACGTCGTGTACGAGGACGCGTTCGTTTTTGGCGGTAAGATCTACTCAAACGCCGCTTTGACGACGCGGCCGACGGTGCAGCCAGTCCGAGTTGAAGGGACGACCTTCAGCGCCAGCGGTTACGTCGGAACAAAGGGTGGATGGGTCACGGGAAGCGGCGCCACTGCTGTTGCCGTAAGCCCGAACGATCCGGATGCCCGATGCTACAGAATTCGACGTGACTATTTCTTCATGTCAGATCAAGAGTTGGTCTACGATGCCCAGACGTCAAACGAGCTGGCATCGCCGACTTTGGTTACTCAGACGATGAAGGATCGTATCAAAGAGCAGTATGATACAGACTGGAAGGCATGGGCGAACATCGTGCCCAAGGGCGCTCCGTACATCGAGCGGAACGGTGTCCCCGGTTTCCAGGCGCCGCCGGCCTTCAGCGCCTCGTTTACACCCGAGAACCTCATCTCCGGAAAACATGACGAACCGGGTGTGGCGGGTGCAGATCCGAATTCTCCCGCAGATCAGGTGATCTGGCTCGTATACAACGAGTTAGATGCCTCGCAGTCTGTCAGATTCACCGGCTCTCAACCGATCGGCGTGGAAATCCAGAAGACGATCTGGGGTTATAAGAGAACCGACGCCATGGGTAACATCTACTTCAACCGGTATCGCATGATCAACAAAGGTGGAGTCGATGTCGGTGGCGGTGTCAGAGGATCGTTCTGGGTGGACAGCATGTATGTTTGCGCATGGGCAGACGTGGATCTCGGCGACGCCGGTGATGACCTTATGGGCAGCGATTCACTGCTGAGTATCGGCTTTATCTACAATGGCAAGCCGGTCGACGCCACGTTCGCGGGATTTAACCTTCCTCCTCCGGCATCAGGCTATGCGTTTCTCGCAGGCCCGCAGGTTGCTGCTCCAGGAGATTCTGCCGTATTTAACTTCCAGCGGATCTACGGGAAGAGAAATCTCCCCCTGTCTTCTGCAATCTACTTCTCCGCAGGCAGCCCCTACACCGATCCTCCGGGCGGCGCAGCCAACTACAACACAAGCGCTTTCCAGTGGTATGGTATGTTGCAGGGATATGCACCGGCGGGAAATTTTGGCAGCTCTTATTCGAAATATAACGTTCCGCCCGGTGTCGACCCGAACACCCGATTCATGATGAGTGGTGATCCTGTGACACAAACCGGGTTCGTTGATGGTAAGGGAACGAACTACTCGTTTGCTCCCGGCGATCGCCGACTTCTGTGCAACTCCGGTCCGTTCCTTTTTGCTCCGGGCGACACGAACGAAACGTATGTCGGCTTCGTTGTGGGATTGGGAGCTGACAGGTTGTCCAGCGTTTCAGTCATGAAGTTCAACTATACCTTCGTGGCGAACAC
>DOWV01000384.1:787-3064 GCA_003519375.1 Bacteroidota bacterium | reverse complement strand
AATAAGCGATCCAGGTCAGTACCAGTTTGAGGGATACAATGTGTATCAGCTTCCTACCTCGAATTCTTCGCTCCGGGATGCGAAGCGCCTGGCCACCTACGACACGGAGAACGATCCCACGGTGATCGTTGATCTGCAGCCGGTGTCCGGTGTTATCGTGGCGGTGCCTGTGCAGTTCGGAACGAACAGTGGTATTTTCAGACAGTTCACGTTCAGCGCAGACAAGATCAAGGACCTTGCAAAGATCTACAACGGACAGGAATACTATCTTGCGGTTACCGCGTACAGCGTCGCAAGACAGGCAGGATTCCTGCCCTCATCTCTTGAATCGCCTCCAATCATCTTTACGGTTGTTCCGAAATCCGGCCCGTTCGGTGCGGCGTATGGTAGCGGTTCTGGAGACACGTTGGCAGTGACGAAGACCGGCACGAGCGATGGTAAAGTCTATCCTATCGTTGTAAACCCAACTGCCTTGACGGGCAATTCGTATAAAGTCGGATTCGACTCACTCGGCTGGTATCTGACGAACACAACAACGGGCCAGAAGCTTCTCTCCGGCCAGCAGAACCAGAGTGGTGACGCGAACTATCTGACAATCGATGGTATGCAGGTTAAGGTCACAGGTCCGCCGAATCCGGGCATGATCGAGTGGTCAATCCCGAACGGCGCCCGCCGATTCTCGTGGGCAAACGCGTGGACTGGAATCGGGATGGAAGGATTCGTGGACGGTGGTTCAACGACGTACAGTTCTGATGGCAGTGCCGGCACGATCGGTATGGCCGCGAACTTCTTGTTCTGGGGATCATCACTGACGATCGCCGATTACCGCAATACGCTGCTGAAGCTGGCCGCGGTGGATAATGTCGCGCTGTGGGATCCAAAGGTCAAGCCGGCTGATGCCAATTACTCAAAAGGCTATCGGTACTTGCGCGGCGCTGCGAACGCGCCCGCCAATCCTTCGTTTGCACCGTGGATCGTGAACTCCACAACTCCGGGAACGTACAAGTATCAGGACTTTAACTGGAGCGTACCGTTCTCAGCGTGGAATATCGAAACTAATCCGCCAACCCGCCTCGCGGTCGGGTGCTTTGAGAACAACGTAGCTGGTGCCCTCGTCGATGGTCGCTGGTGGCCACAACTGAGCTCGGGAACCCCAACCGGGGCAACGACTCGTGAGATGGCATTGATTTTCGCGACTCCGTACTCAGAGACTCCTGATCCCACATACCAGGCTGATGTATATCTTAGCACGTGGCCCATGATGTGGGTGCTGGTACCTTCTCGCAGGGCCGAGGTTGCATGGGCGGCTGGTGATGAATTCCTTATCACCGCAGCGCACGTGAACAACCCGAGCGTGAGCTTCACCTTCACGGCTCCCAGCATGACGGTGGATGCGAGTCTCGCGAAAGCCTCGATGGACAAGATCACGGTGTTCCCGAATCCGTACTATGCCATTAACGCTGCAGAGACAAACAGATTCGTTCGATTCGTCCAGTTCACAAATATGCCGACCGAAGCGACAATCCGCATCTTTAATCTGGCGGGCCAGCTCGTGAGAACCCTCCGCAAGAACGACGCTTCAACGTTCTTCAAGTGGGATCTTGTGAACGAAGTCAACTACCCGGTCGCCAGCGGCATGTACATTGCTTACATCGAGGTGCCGAACGTCGGTACCAAGGTGCTCAAGATGGCCGTTATCCAGGAGCAGGAAATCCTCGATCAGTACTAACCAACACTGGCTATCTTGACAAACATACAAGGAGAATGAGATATGAAGTCGCACACAACACGATTGGTGACCCTCATTTTCTGTGTCGTCCTTCTCGGTGTAAGCGTTGTGACTGCACAGAATCCAAGGGTCGGGGGCGTTGCGGCCCCAGAGTTGCTCATCCCGGCTGGCGCCAGAGATCTGGCACTGGGCGGATCGAGCCTCGCAGTAACGAAAGGCGTCGAGGCGATGTACTGGAACCCCGCTGGCTTGGGCCGGATGCCCGGATCGGCGGAGGCGATGGTCTCATCGCTGTCCTATATAGCTGATATCAATGTCACCTATGGTGCCGTCGCCGGCAGATTCGGCGATTTCGGGGCCGTGGGTATCAGCATCAAATCACTCAACTTCGGTGATATTCCATTGACTTCCGAAGAGGATCCAGAAGGCCGAAGCGGAAGATTCTACTCACCGACGTATATCACCATGGGTGCGTCCTTCGCACGGGATCTGACCGATGCTGTCACGGTTGGTTTCACGGCGAAACTGATCTCCGAACAGATCGACCG
>DOWV01000384.1:0-667 GCA_003519375.1 Bacteroidota bacterium | reverse complement strand
CAGATCGACCGCGTATCGTCGTCCGGGTTTGCGTTCGATTTCGGTATTCAGTACAAAGGGCTCATCCAGGTTGAAGGACTGGGCATCGGTCTTGCGATCAAGAACATTGGTCCCGGTATGAAGTTCGACGGACCGGCTCTGTATCGCAATGCTGTTATCACCGATGGCTCGCGTCCGACGCAAAAGTACAAGGCGGAGGCTGCTACGTTTGAATTGCCGGCAACAGTTGACATCGGCTTGACCTACGAGCGCAGCCTTGGCGACAACTTGTTCGCATCCGTCAGCGGTGCATTCGTCAACAACAACCTGTACTACGACGAATATCGCGGCGGTCTCGAACTGGGATTCGATATGGAAGGCCTGCAGTTGGTCGGCCGAGTTGGGTACCTTAATCAACCGAAGGCCGAAGACAATGTCTTCGGAGCTACGGCTGGATTCGGTATCTCCTACAAGACCGGCAACTCGTCCATCACCGTTGACTACGGATATCGTCAGGTCCAATACTTCAAGGCGAACAACGTGTTCTCCGTGAAGCTGGATTTCTAACGGATCCGGTTTCTGCTTCTCGTTCGAGGAAAGGCTGCCTGCCGAAGGCGGCCTTTCCTTTTTTTTGATCTGATCCCGCAGTATGAAATTGAGGCAATGAAATTGTATACTATAGACGGGT
>DOWV01000029.1:5381-17889 GCA_003519375.1 Bacteroidota bacterium | reverse complement strand
CTCCGAATTTCCGCCCCCGATTCTCCCCTTTCCGGCCCTTCGAACGAAAATAACTCTTGACATTACGACGCGATTCTTTATATTGTACCGTTCAATCACATCAATGCATTACTAAATTCTGCACATAGCTCATTATACCTTAGTTTATTAAGTCTATCCTATTCCATCGCTCCTTGAATTCCGGTGCTGTGAGGCGCTCTCTCCAGATGATCGACATGGGCACGTTCTGAGGAGACCAGCTGAGAAGCGGCGGCCGGCAACACCCGGCAGCTTCCCTCACAGGTACGAATCCCGCACAGCAACGGCTCTTCGCACCGGAAACCGATGGAACCATAACCATCATTATGCTGATTCTCGCAGCAGGAGGGAGGGGCCCGGGTCGTACGTGTGTCTGTGAGAAGATGACAACCAGTTCAGCTTACCGATTATCAGACAATGAAAGGACGAAGAGCATGAGAGCGCGTCACATGGTAGTTTCTGTGTGCATGGTATTCCTCGCGGCCTTCCCGGAGGCAACCGCGCAGCTTCAGGTAAACGCGGATATCATGAGCAGGTATATCTGGCGCGGCCTGGATTTCGGGAATTCCCCGAGTTTCCAGCCGGCGCTGACAGTAGCAGTGGGAAATCTCAAAATTGGAACGTGGGGGGCCTACAGTGTTGGTGCGCAGGGGGGCAGCGCATTTGCAGAGCACGACCTGTGGGCCAGCTATTCCGTTCAAACTGCGGCCGGGACATTCACGGCGATCTACACCGACTACTACTATCCGAGCGCAGGTTTGAAGTACTTCGACTATGGAGGAAAGGGATCAGGCGCTCATACACTTGAGGTCGGTCTCGGCTACGCGTTGGCGGAGGATATTCCGGTTACCCTTACCGGGTATGTCAATGTTCACAACGATCCGGACAACTCTGTCTATCTCCAGGCCAACTACCTTCTGCGGGTGGACGGAGTGAGCCTCGATATCTTCGCCGGATTCACTCCATCCAAGGGAGCGTGGTACGTAGCGAGGAATGCGTCAATGATCAATATCGGTGTAAAGGCGACACGCAGTGTCGTCGTCACCGAGTCTTTCTCCATTCCGGTCTCCGCGGCGTTCATCCTCAATCCCCACCTTGAACAATCGTACCTGACGCTCGGGATCAGCTTCTAACCACAACAAATATCATGAAGGATGCATCATGAAAAAACTCGAAGCAATTATTCGTCCTCATAAGGTGGACGAAGTGCGTGAAGCGCTCCTGGAAGCGGGATTCCGCGGCATGACCATCACCGAGGTCAAAGGTGTTGGAAGGCAGAAAGGCCACACGGAGATGTATCGAGGCTCTGAGTACAATGTCGATTTCCTGCCAAAGGTGAAACTCGAGCTCGTGATCGCAGCGGACCAGCTCGAATCGGCCCTCTCCATCATCGTGAAGTCGGCGCGCACGGGTCAGGTAGGCGATGGGAAAATTTTCGTGTCGCCGGTGGGAGAGGTCATCCGCGTCCGAACCGAAGAAGTCGGGCAGGAAGCGCTCTGAGAATTCAATTCATCTGAAACTGTCATGAAAGGACATGCTCGCTATGGAACAGAAGATCGTTTTTGACACCATCTGGGTGCTGATCACCGCGATGTTGGTGTTCTTCATGAACACCGGCTTCGCCATGGTGGAGTCGGGATTTGCCCGCGCCAAAAACACGGTGAACATCCTCTCCAAGAACTTCATCGTTTTTGCCATATCGTCAATTGCGTACTGGGTTGTTGGCTGGGGCCTGATGTTCGGCAACGGGAACGGATTCATCGGAATCGAGGGCATCGTCGGCCTCTCTGGCGCAGATAACAGTCCGGCCACAGGCGATGCGTACCGCGGCGTGTACAGCGCAATCGGCTGGGCGTCCGTCCCGCTTCTCGCGAAGTTCTTTTTCCAGCTCGTGTTCGCCGGCACTGCAGCAACGATCGTGTCCGGGGCAGTCGCGGAGCGAATCAAGTATCTTTCATTCATACTGTTCTCGTTCATTCTCGTCGCCGTCATCTATCCCGTCGCAGGCCACTGGATCTGGGGCGGAGGGTGGCTCGCGCAGTTGGGGTTCTGGGATTTTGCCGGCTCAACCGTGGTGCACTCGGTAGGAGGGTGGGCAGCGCTTGCTGGTGTGCTCCTGTTGGGACCGCGCATGGGCAAGTTCAGAGACGGGAAAATCCATCCTATTCCAGGGCACAGTATGCCGCTCGCCGTTCTGGGAGCATTTGTACTCTGGCTCGGATGGTTTGGGTTCAATCCCGGAAGCACGATGGCTGCCGATCCGGAGGCGATTGCGAGGATTTGTATTACGACGAACACGGCGGCAGCCGCCGCAACGTTGAGCTCGACCGTCGTCGCGTGGCTCGTTCTCGGAAAGCCGGATCTCAGCATGACTCTCAACGGATGCCTGGCAGGACTTGTTGCAGTCACAGCCGGATGCGCATACGTCAGCGTCGGCAGCTCGCTGATCATCGGCCTCACCGCCGGCTGCCTTGTCGTTTTTGCGGTGATTGGATTTGACCGGGCAAGAATCGACGACCCGGTGGGTGCGCTATCGGTTCATCTTGTGAACGGTATCTTCGGGACACTGGCTGTCGGGCTCTTTGCGCAGGATCATTTCACTCCCAACACGACGGGGAACGGACTCTTCTTTGGTGGAGGGGTGGCGCTCCTGATGAACCAGTTGACAGGTATTGGCGTCGTAGGACTGTTTACGTCCACCATTGCCACGGCTGCCTGGTATTTGATCAAGGTTACGGTCGGTATTCGCGTTTCAGCAGAGGAAGAGATTGAAGGGCTCGACATCGGTGAGCATGGTATGTCTGCGTACCCGGAGTTCGCGACGTCATCGGAGCGGTACGTCGATGTTCCGGAGAAGCGCCCCCCTGCCCCGCCGAAGCACAAGCTGAGCCCGGATTCGGAGGTGGCGGTGGAACACTGAAAGTATACGGATGACGAAAGTTTGGGTGGAGCTCAACGATATGGTGTCAAAGCAGGGCGCATCAAGTTGGGCTCCAACCATCCAACCAGGCCGTCTGCGCATGCGATCATCGCATAGGTCTGCTGGTTTTGCAGAGATCGAGCGGCCGTGTCACTCTCATTTTCCCCAATACCATTCCTGTCGGAGTGCATTGATGGCCACATCCTGTGGCAATTTCCTTCCGTTCTGTTTGAGCGCGAGGGCAATCTGTCCCCGGTGATGCGAGTCGTGTGAGAGTCTGTTCTGCATCGAAGTATTCCTATGGTGGTGAATTTCCTCTGCGCGCTCAAGCCGCTTGCAGCGGACGGGGCGGTTCTTTATCTTGAAGCACCAGGGGAAAGGAGAGTTCGCTTGTTCATCCACGTAGCCACGGCCTCACCTCCGTACGTTGTCTCGCAGCAGCGTGCTGCCGAAGAATTGAAAAGGCGCATGGGCGAACGCCCGGCGGTCGCACGCATGATCGATGCCGCCGCTTCCCGCTCCGGAATCGAAACCCGTTCGGTCGTCGTGCCGGATGCGGATCCGTCCACGGCGACGCGCTTCTATTCGCCGGACCCGACCGTGCCTTCGCCGGACACAAAGCAGCGCATGATGATGTACAAGAAATGGGCGAACACGCTTTCCGTCGCGGCGGTGACCGACGTGCTCAAGGTGACCGGCCTGGAACCATCTTCCATCAATCGTCTGATCACGGTTTCGTGCACCGGCTTCTCCGCTCCAAACTTCGATCATCATCTCATCTCCACACTTGGGCTTTCTCCCGGCGTCCAGCGTACGCATATCGGGTTTATGGGTTGCGCTGCAACGCTGGTGGGTTTTACCTCTGTGCTCGAGTCGCTGCGCAACGGCGGCGGCGAGCGCCGAACGACGCTTCTGGTATCTGTCGAGCTGTGCTCGCTTCATCTTCAAACGGAACCGACTCGCGACAACATTCTTGCGAACATGATCTTCGCCGACGGATGCGGAGCTGCACTTTTTTCGACTGCGGAAGGCATCCCGGCTCAGGCGCGAATTGTGGAGACCTCGTCGCATATATTCCCTGCGTCGACGGAATTCATGGGGTGGGAGATCGGCAATCACGGATTTGAGATGATGCTTTCCTCGCAACTGCCCGAGATTATTGAGCAACAGGCCGTCCCGGTGGCGAAACAGATGATCGGGCGGCTTGAACTTTCGCCCGAGCGCATTCGTTACTGGGCGCTGCATCCCGGGGGGCGCGCAATTATCGACGCTCTGCAAACCGGTCTGCAGCTGACAGACGAGCAGACGGAACCATCGCGCGCGGTCCTTCGTCAGTACGGCAATATGTCATCCGCCTCGATTCTCTTTGTGCTGAAAGAACTCTTTTCCCGTTCGCGTATGCAAGCGGATGATTGGTTGTGTGCGATTGCCTTCGGTCCGGGGCTGTCGATGGAGTTAGTGCTCATGAAGGGGAGCTGATGTTCGGCGCCCGAAGCACAACCCGAGAAATCATGGACGATATGTCGATCACCGATGGGCGGATCGACGCTGCCCTGCGGGAGTTGACAGTGATCAACCGCTTCCTGGGCGGACACCGTGTCTCTCTTCATGGCCTGAGACGGGTGATCGAATCCGTACCAAAGAACCGCCCTCTCCGAATTCTTGACTGCGGTGCCGGCGGATCAGACCTCGTGCAAACGTTGGGAGAACTTCATCGTCCGTTCATCGTTACTGCGCTTGATCTCAACTTCCGTTCGTGCCAGTATTCTGCAACACGATTCCGGGCATTGAGTGTGGTGAACGGACCTGCACACCGGCTGCCGTTCCGGGACCGTTCATTTGATATTGTTCATGCCGCGATGTTCTGTCATCATTTCAGTGCGGCAGAACTGAACACGATCCTTTCCGAGTGGTCACGCGTCGCGAGCACGGGCATCGTGATCAACGATCTGCGGAGATCGGTCCCGGCATTCCTCGGCATTGCTTTTCTTACCGGCATCTTCTCAAAAAGCCCGATGGTCCGGAACGACGGGCCGCTCTCTGTGCGGCGGGGCTTTCTGAAAAACGAGCTCGCCGCCATTGCGTCCGGGTACGGCGAGGTGACGATCACTCCTCACTGGGCGTTCCGTTGGCTTGTCTCGATTGCATTCACTGCGAAGTAATATGGCGGAGTCCGTATACGACATAGTCGTTATCGGTGGAGGCCCTGCAGGAGCGATGGCTTCGCACTATCTGGTGCAGGCCGGCTACTCCGTTTGTCTCGTGGAGCGACGCTCTTTCCCGCGAGAGACTCTGTGCGGTGAGTTCCTCTCGCATGAGGTGATCGGCATACTACGGGACATCGGTGTCGAAAATGAATTTCTCGCGTTGGGGCCGTCGCCAATTTCGCGATTCACTCTTTGTACCGATCGGGGACCAATCATATCAGAAAGCCTCGGTTTCACGGCATTCGGACTCAAGCGCGGCGCGTTCGACCAAATGTTGTTGAAAACGGCGATCCATCGCGGGGTTCATGTATTGCAACCCGCCGAGGCCGAAGCGGTGAACCGGGTTGAGAATGGATTCAAGACCGTCTGCCGTATGCATGAGGGGATCCAGACGCTGCAATCACGATGGTGCGTCGGAGCGTACGGAAAGAGCTCACCGCTCGATAAGCAGTTGCGCCGTCCGTTCGCAGGCGTGCGCTCGCGGATCAATGGGATCAAGTTCCACGTTCCATCGGCATCATTGGCCGGCGTGGACGCAGATGAAATCCGCATCTACACCGGACCGGGGATGTACTGCGGCGTCAATCATGTTGATGGGGGGGTAGCGACAATTTGTTTTCTTGAACAGAGAGCAGACGATACGTTGCCTCCGAGGGCGCGGCTGCGCGAGCTGATGGCAGAAAACAAGCACTTCGAGCGCCTTCTTGGCGTAACGGGGATCGCGGCGGTCGATCATGCCACGGTCTACGGGACCGGAAACATCTTTTTTGGCAGGCGGAACCTCGTAGAAGACGGGATTTTCATGGTGGGCGACGCAGGCCGCGTGATTGCGCCGCTGGCCGGTGACGGTATCGGTATGGCGATGCAGGGTGCCCGATTGCTGGGAAGACTCTTCCGTGCCGACATGAGCGCGGGATCTTCTTCCACCGATTTGGAAACGGAATACTGCGCGGAGTGGGACAAATTGTTCAGGAACCGACTGCGGTCAGCAGCCGCTTTGCAGAGAATCTTGTTTTCAGCTCCGCTTCGCCGCGCTGCATCATCTCTTCTTGCAATCTATCCACGGCTCCTGATACGAGCAATCAGCCTGACGCGAGACCGCTCCCATCGACCCTGATTGGATCGCGCGGCAAGAGAAAGATCTCGTTGACCGTTCACTTACCAATCTATTGTAACATCGGTGACGTGGAGGAACCGGGGCGGTTTCCGGTGCTTTGTGGCTTGTTCAAATGCGTAGGCCAGCTTCAGGAGCACCGGCTCGCTCCATGCCCTGCCGAAGAACGAGATTCCCACTGGCAAGCCAAACACAAATCCGACGGGAACCGTAATGCTCGGGTAACCTGCGACCGCCGCGGCGGTGGAACTGCTGCAAAGAAAATGATCGCCGGTGACAAGATCGGTCGTCCAGGCCGGGCTCTCGGTCGGTGCAACCAACGCATCGAGGTTGAACTTGTCCATGATAGCGTCAATTCCCTCCGCGCGTGATAGGCGGAGATTCTTCTCACGTGCCTCGATATATGCCCTGTCTGTTAACGGTCCGAGGGCTTCTGCCTTGATGAAGAGATCCTGACCGAAATAAGGCATTTCCTTTTCTTTATTGCGCTCGTTGAATTCGATTATCTCCTTCAGTGAATGTACCGGCGCTCCAGGGCCAAGTCGTGCGAGATAGGCGTTCAAGTCGGCTTTGAGGTCGTATTTCAGAACGATTCCTTCGGCTTCGCCAAGTTGACCGAGGGCATCGGCATCTGCCGGATCGACAATCGTCGCGCCGCTCTGCTTTATCGCATCAAATGCCTGATTCATCAATTTGTCGACACCCTCGTGAAAGCCGAAGTATCTGCGCACCACGCCGATGCGCGCACCCTGAAATCCTTTCGGATTCAAATACTGTGTGAAGTCCCCGAAATATCCGTTACGGCTATCGGCTGTCGCCTTGTCCTCGCGATCGGTTCCTGCCAACGCTCCGAGAAGGATAGCCGCATCGCGGACAGTGCGCGCCATCGGGCCCGCAGTGTCTTGATTGTGTGAAATTGGAATTATTCCGGTTCTGCTTACGAGTCCGACCGTCGGTTTGATGCCGACGATTCCGCAGATTGACGATGGGCTGACGATAGAGCCGTCGGTTTCGGTTCCGATTCCCACGGCGCAGAGACTGGCGGCGACGGCCGCGCCGGTTCCGGAGCTCGAGCCGGAGCAGTTGCGATCAAGCGCGTACGGGTTCTTCGTCAGTCCGCCGCGTCCGCTCCATCCGCTTGTTGAACGACTCGCCCGGATATTGGCCCATTCGCTCAGGTTTGTTTTCCCCAGAATGATTGCCCCGGCGGCCCGCAATCGCTGGACGACAAACGAATCCGCCGGAGGTTTGGAGCCGACGAGGGCCAGGGAACCGGCGGTCGTCGCCATGCGGTCGCGCGTATCGATGTTATCCTTGATGACGACCGGGATTCCATGCAGGGGTCCCCGCGGACCTTTGGCTTTTCGCTCCTTGTCGAGTTCATCAGCGATCTTCAACGCATCAGGATTGAGCTCGATGATGCTGTTCAGGGAGGGCCCTTTTTTGTCGATTGCCGCGACGCGGGCAAGATATTTTTGTGTAATGGAGCGGGCAGTATACTTCCCGGCGGCCATTCCCTTCTGCAGATCGGCAATTGTGATTTCGTCGAGCTCAAATGGCTCGACTCCGGTTGCCGATGGAGGAGGAGTGCCGGCCGCCATCGATACGCCCGGCATGGTCGCCGCCGCGACGCCCCCGAGGATGCCCTTTTTCAGAAAGTCGCGTCGTTTCAGCGGTCGCGGGCCGGTACCCGATGACTGAGAATTATCCATTGCTGTATCCCTTCTCATTCGATTTGAAAGCCAGCTCCTTCAGGATCAAACCTGCACAAACTTCTCGGCTTTTGTGCCGCAGACCGGGCATTCTTTGGTCGGCTTGCCGAGTTCAATGTAGCCGCAGACAGGGCAAAGGTAGAAATCGACTCCTGTCAGATCTTTTCCCTGCTTTGCGGCCTCGAGTGCCATCTTGTAGATCTTCGCATGAACCGCTTCAGCTTCCACGGCGTAGCCGAACATCCGCTTCGCTTTGTGATTGTCGGCCTCCGCCTGCTTCAGCATGGGGGGATACATGTTGGTGTACTCATACGTTTCGCCGTCGATCGCGGCCTGCAGATTCTGGGCGGTGGTCCCAACGCCCTCCATGGATTTCAGGTGCCCCTCTGCGTGGATCTTCTCTGCTTCTGCTGTTGTGCGGAACAACCGTGCGATGTTGTGAAGTCCTTCCTGTTCGGCTTTTTTGGCGAAACTGAGGTATTTCTGGTTTGCCTGGCTCTCACCAGCGAAAGCTTCCTTCAGATTATCAAGCGTCGTGGCCATATTTCTCTCCCTTAAGATGTGTGTAGAATTGATGTCAAGAATGACAATAGCACAAAGGCACCAAGGCACGACACCTTCGTGTCTTTGTGACTTCGTGGCGATACGTTTCTGACTTGCTCGATAGATATTCCCGAGCTGGATCAGACGTTCTCCGGATGACGGTGGCATCCGTTCCTCGAAACCGTTGCACGATCATGCGAGGATGTTCTCGATCGACTGAAACTCTTCGTTTGTGAATGATACGTTCTTTAATGTCCCGACTGCATCTTCGAGTTGCGCCACGGTGCTGGCGCCGATGAGTGCGGATGTGATCTCAGGGCAACGAAGCACCCAGGCGAGTGACATCTGTGCGAGCGATTGGCCTCTCTTTTGAGCGAGATCGTTCAATCGCCGGACCTTTCCCAGCTTCTCGTCCGTGATCTGATGCGGCCTCAGGAATCCATGAGGCTTTCCCGCGCGTGAATCGGGCGTAATGCCGCTGAGGTATCGGTTCGTCAGAAGTCCCTGGGCAAGAGGAGAGAAGGGAATGCAGCCAATGCCTTCTTCGCGCAGCGTCTGCAACAATCCGTTTTCAACCCAGCGATTAAACATGTTGTAGACCGGCTGATGAATGATGCACGGCGTGCCGAGCCGTTTCAGGATTTGTTGAGCCTGGCGTGTGAGCTCATGAGGATAATTCGATACGCCCGCGTAGAGCGCTTTGCCGCTGCGCACGATCTGATCGAGCGCTCCCATGGTTTCCTCGAGCGGCGTTTCCGGGTCGGGCCGGTGGTGATAGAAAATGTCAACGTAGTCAAGTCCCATCCGCTTCAGACTTTGGTCCAGGCTTGCGATGAGGTACTTGCGTGTTCCCCAGTCGCCATACGGACCGGGCCACATCAGATATCCCGCTTTCGACGAGATGATGAGCTCGTCGCGAGAGGAGGCAAAGTCTTCGTGCAGTATTCTGCCGAAGTTCTCTTCTGCGGAGCCGGGAGGCGGTCCGTAATTGTTCGCCAGATCGAAATGCGTAATTCCGAGGTCGAACGCGCGCCAGAGGATGGCCCGGCAATTCTCAATCTCATCGACCCCGCCGAAATTGTGCCAGAGTCCCAGGGAGATTGCCGGGAGTTTCAGGCCGCTCCGGCCGCAGCGGTTGTATTTCATCGAATCGTAACGATTGTCTATCGGTCTGTAATTTGACATCTATTGCTCCAGCAAGTAAGGTTCAGAATTGCCAACGTGCGGCGGTATGCCGGCTGAGAATTGGACATGGGAAAACCGGGTTTGGGACAACACGTAGTCGTAAGCGAAGATGAAGAAAAGAAAACTGAAAATCACTGCAAATATACTCACAGCCCGTTACAGCACAATGACTTGCGGTTCTTCGAGGTGTCGGAAATGGGAATATCCTCAAACATCAGTCTCGCTGCACAAAAAGTCTAATGTCGTCAAACGGCCCGCTCAGTTAGTGCATTCGTTGAGCAACTCGACCTGCCGAAAAGCAGATGGAAATCGTACTCTGCAGTTTTGTGTGAAAGGTAGTCTTCGAGGCTGTCCAAAAAGTACTATAAACCATTAGAGCAAGTTCAAGAGTTGTCGAAAATCAACGATTCTTGGAACTCGAGCTGGTCGAAATCACATTTCGACCCACATTTTGGACAGCCTCAAAAGAAAATTTCCGAAATCGTAACGCGCTTGATGATTCCGCCTCCCGCTTGCCCAAATTCCGGTGCGGAGAGATTTCTATGGGCTCGAGGAACCAGGACATCTGCACCGGAATTAATCCCACGAGATTATTCCCCAACCGCACACGGCCGACGATTTCGGCAGCTCGGGACCAGGAGGAAGTTCTGGACTGACATTGGCCCAAGTCCCGGAAATCGATAACGGTGCGGGTGGGCAGAACCACGCCGCTGCGAGTGTCTCATACATTTAACATTCCGTCAGCTCTTCCCAATCGCCTCTTTGACGCGCTCCGGTGTCATTGGCAGGTGGTACAGCCTGACGCCCGTGGCGTCGTAGATTGCGTTGGCGACGATTGCACCCATTACGATGATCGCCGGCTCGCCTCCGCCCTGAGGGTCGGCTTCCTTATTATCGATGATGACGGTTTCAATGTTCGGCAGCCAGGAGAAACGGGGGATCTCATACGTATCAAAATTCCGATCGAGAACCTCTCCTCCCTTGAATTGCACCCGCTCCGTCAATGCGTACCCCAGCCCCATCATGATGCAGCCTTCCATCTGAATTGTCGCGCCGGCCGGATTGATCACAAGGCCCATATCCTGGGCACACACAACTCGTTTCACCTGAACTTTCCCAGTCGACTTATCGACCGCGACTTCGGCGATGGAAGCGACGTACGTTCCGGCGTCGATTCCGCATCCCACGCCATAGCCGCGTCCACTCGGACCCTTTGCCGGTTTCCATCCGAACTTCTCCGCGGCTGCCGTCAGAACACGGATCATCTTCTTGTCTGTGAGATTCTTCAGGCGGAATTCCACGGGATCCATGCCGGCCTTTGCCGCCATCATTTCGATATGTGATTCGCGGGCGAAGGAGTTGGTGTTGTTCCCCGGAGCGCGCCATGGACCGGTAGCAAACGGATGAGATCCCGCGGCTCCGACCCAGCTCGAATTATACGCCGTCGTCTTGTGGTGAGGGATATTGTAGAAGTGTTGAGATCCGCGTTCGCCGGCAAAATAGACATGATAATCCCACATGCGTATCGCTCCCGATCCCGTCACACCGGACTTTATTTTCACGATTGCCGCCGGACGAAACGCATCATAGAAGAACTCCTCCTGCCGGCTGTAGGCCACCTGGACCGGCTTCCCGGTGAGGCGTGCCAGGCGTGCGGCTTCCACTGCCTGCAGGTTCCGGGTCTTGCCTCCGAATCCGCCGCCGACATACGGAGTAATAACGCGAACGTTTTGTGACGCCACTCCCAGCTCGCGGGCGATTTCTTCCTTTGCCGTGAAGGGATTTTGCGTCGAAGCCCAAACTGTAACCTTGTCTCCATCAATGGTTGCGACAGCGGTGTGCGGCTCCATCGGGGAGTGGGCCACGTAATCATTGTAATACGTCGCCTCGACAACTCCTTTCGACTCGCCTTCGCCGATCTTGATGTCGCCATCTTTCTGTACGCCTCGTCCTTCAGGTGCAATTTTCAACAGATGATCAAATATGTTCTTATCGTCGAGGTCCGATTTCGGCATGTCGAACGTTGCTTTCACTTTTGCGAGTGCCTGTTCGGCGACGTCCGGATATCGGTGGAGTACAGCCACCAGGTCTTTGTCCTGCACCACCTGCACACCATCAGTCTTCTTTGCATCGGTGAGATCGACTTCGAGCAGCTTCGCGCCATCTGCGGGAGGACGCACGACCTTTGCGCAGAGCAAATCCGGGAAGCGAAGATCGCCTGCATAGAGCGCCTTCCCGGTCACTTTCTCCTCGGAATCTCTCCGGGTCAGTCCTTTGTTCATGATCTTGAATTCGGACGGTTTCTTCAGAGGCGCCTTTCCCGTTGACCGGCGCTCGATTTTCTTCCCCTTTGCAAGTTGCGCATAAGAGACCTTCGTCTGCGGGTTTGCGGCGTCGAAGACAAAACCGTCGCGCGTTGACAGGCTATCCTGCGGAACCTTGAGATACTCCGCACCAAGTTCGAGGAGCGCCAGGCGGGCTTCTGCGCCTGCGGCGCGAAGGAGAGGTCCGAAGGTCCGCGTGGTGAGCGATCCGAACGTGCCCATGTCCCATGGACAAACATCGGTATCACCCATGACCATATCGACAGATTCCAGCGGGACGTCAAGCTCGTCAGCGAGCATCTGCGCGAGGGAAGTGATAACGCCCTGGCCCATCTCGATCTTGCCGACGTAGCAGGCGACACGGCCATCCTCTCCGATCTTCAAAAAGGCATTGAAATCCGTCGGTACTCTGCTCTGGGGCCGGTTTTGCCGATCCTGCAAGTCGAAAAGGGGATCGGTGACGGTGAAGAGGATGAAGATCCCGC
>DOWV01000029.1:0-5164 GCA_003519375.1 Bacteroidota bacterium | reverse complement strand
ATGGCCTCCACGATTCGCTTGTGCGCACCGCAGCGACAGAGGTTTTCATCCATTCCCTCGATGATTTCTGTCACCGTGGGGCGGGGATGCTTCTTAATGACGGAATACGCGGTCATGATCATTCCCGGAGTACAATAGCCGCACTGAAGGGCGTCGTGATCCATGAAGGCTTTCTGCAAGGGATGGAGTTTGCCGTCTTTTGCCAGGCCCTCGATTGTCACGACCTCCCGGCCGTTGACGTACCTGATCGGTGTTGCGCATGACTTCACGGCGAGGTTGTTGACAAGAACGGTGCAAGCGCCGCAGTAGCTCTCGCCGCAGCCGTATTTCGTTCCAGTGAGGGCGAGGTCGGATCGAAGAATCCAGAGGAGCATGCGATCCGGGTCGACATCGACCTCGACGGGCTGGCCGTTGAGTTTGAACTTGATGGTTTCGGTCATGGTTAACTCCTTTTTTTCATTGCCTCGCAAAAGCAATGAGTGATCGATAATCGTTGTTATCGGCTTCACGAAGGGCTCTCAGATACGCTGACCTCGCGGCGCCCGGCGAAGTCAAGTTGATACTTCCCCAAGAAAAAGCAGGCTGGCCAAATCCGTGGCTTACGAGAATATCTGCAATGAGTCGGGAGTGTCTTCCGTTCCCGTTTGGAAACGGGTGAATCGATACCATCCGGTGGCTGAGCCTCACTGCGATTTCATCCGCGGGAAACACATTCTTATCGACCCAATAGCGGCAATCATCCAACAGTTTTTTCACTTCAGTCCGGATTTCGCTCTTGTCTGCCCCGAGGTTCTTGTTCGTTGTCCGAAATTGACCCGCCCACCTCCAAATATCCCCGAACATCATCTTGTGCAATTCCACCGCAAAATCCTCGGTGAGTATCTGCTGAAGTCCGAACTTCCGGCTCCTGGTCCATTCCATGGCCTTCTCCACTCCAAGCTGTTCGAACTCATCAAGCTCGCCACGGGTGGTTATTGTGGAAATCAGAAGTCCTTCCTTCTCGTCTTCATCGAGCGGTGTTTGACCATCCGGGAAATCAAGACTCAATCCCATAGATGTCTCGGCATCTCTTGTTTCAGATTTTCAGCCCTGTCTTTGATCGCCTGTTGCAACCTCTCATCGCTGTTCTCTTGTTCCTCAAGCTTCATCGTGTGGGAGGTTCTCATGACGAGATCACGGGCGACTTGTTGGGCCTGCTTGTCGATCTTTTTTTCGATAGTGGATTCCCTCGGCAAGAATCCGTATACAAACTGGAGATCGAGCGCCTCGCCGACTTCAATCAACTTCTTGAGTGTGATCGACTTGTTCTGCTCTCGCTCTTCCATTTCTCTCACGCTTACAGGAGTCTTCTTGAGCCGTCTTGCGAGCTGCACAAGGGACATGTTGAGCGCGGTTCTAATCGCGTTGATCCATCCCTTGGAAGGTACCTCAACCTCTTTGAGAACTTGCAGCTTCGCCAACTTCCTGTCGAGTTGGTCAATCATGAGCTTTCTAAGCAATTTGTTCATTAGGGTATACCCTTGTTTGTGTGCCTATAATATAAGGTTATACCCTTGTTTTTGCAAGCATAATATTAGGTTATACCCTTGTTTTTGCTGTTTTGGATGGAATTTGACTATCTAAAATCGGAGGAGCATGCGAACCGGGTCAATATCGACCTCGACGGGCTGGCCGTTGAGTTTGAACTTGATGGTTTCGGTCATGGTTTAATCCTTCATCGTGAACGATGCACTAAGATCGGTCAAAAATGCTCTTCGAAAAGAAACTCAAAGGAATTCTTGGGATTGAGTTTGCCCATTTGGATATACCCTTGTTTATGTTGACGCGAAACACGGTTATACCCTTGCTTTTAGCTCTTGGGAGCGGGCGTTCTTGAATTGCCCCTTTTTGGGCACCGCAATTGTGTGTTTTCAGCTGAAGATTGCCGCCGGCAAGTTGTGTGTCATCTCGTTCTGTTTCGCCAACATAGGTTATCTCCTTGGCGGCGCCGTTGCTCGGTTTGTTACTCCAATCGGCTTTTCTAGAGGCGATATTATCTGGACACTTTGTCCAGATTAATGTCCAGATTCCCACGACAACCTAAGCCCCTGACGATAATCGGGACACCAATTCCTGACTAGTGTCCAGATTGTTTCCGATGCCCCTTGGGTGTAAAAACGTACCTTGTTGAAGGCCCTTTGCCAAGAGAACGAGCTAGTCCTAGCTCTACAAAACGTAAGAGATGTCTCTGAGCCTTTTTCAAATTGATCTCAAAATGACTAGCATACTGTCTCGTCGAAACCACATCGTTTGCCTTAACCCATTCAAACCCCTTGAGTTCTTCTTTGGACAATTTAGAAACGGCCTTTTCTCCCGAGACCCGCCCAACTGCTTCCATACTCCTCGGAAATGTCAGGGCAAGAAACGGATTCACAAACGCATACTCAGGCGATGGTAGTTGATACTTCTCAGACATTGTCTTGAACGTTCGCATGCCAAAACCAGTTTCTTCCATATAACCCATAAGATTGAAAACATATGTGAGAATCGGATTGCGACTGATCGACGGTGCCTTGAACGTATTTAATTGCTCCAATGAAATCGAGGGTAATGGTGCCCCCGGGCTCTTCACTACAATCTTCTCGTTATCTATTTCGAGAGAGGACTTTGCGCCTTCTATTGTGTAATCTCGATGCACCAACGCATTGATCACGGCTTCACGAGCGACAGGAATAGGAAAATTAGGCACGTCCTTGCGCTTGAATGAGGATGTGTCTTTGGAGAGCGGCAAAGATTTCTTCAGCCATTCTTCAACGAGATCCGGTACCAAGACCAACGGCTGATCAAAGTCCTTTGGTTCGATCTTACCCGCACCATAGTCAACATGTGCTTTGAGTACGGCTTGTTTGAATTTCACCCGTGGGTCCCGGCCAAAAAGGAGGACACCAGCACCTGTTGGACGGTATGTGCCGGCCTTCTCATCCAATTCCACACACCCCATGTCCGCCAAGTATTTCTGGAAGTCAGGGCCACTGATCTCATAACTGAGGTTAGCTTCTTTGACGAACTTTTTTAGAGCTTCCTCAGAGAACTTAGTAAAGTCGTACGTAGTAATTGCTTGCTTCAGCACTGCTACTCCTCCCTTGCGTTTTGCCTGATCCGCTCTTTGCTGGGCTTGTTTCAGATACTTCACATTTTCCTTTTCGATGATCTTCTGGTATTCACGGTCGAACATGAAAACCTTGACGCCTTGGCCCTCCATATGTTCAATCCCTTCACCTGCAACGGTCGGATCACGATCCTGGATTCCCACATATACTGTATTGATACGAGCATTTGTTACTCTTCTGCAGCATCCTTTCTTCGGCGGATTCCTCTTGACACATGGCTCAAGCGTTGTGAAGAGGATGCAATCATCCAGCCTTTTATTATGGAGCTTCCTTTCCAAAAGAGTGTACTCAGCGTGATCGCCTTCCCTGAGTTCACCTCTGTAGGCTGTTTCATGCGTCCCGTCGGTGTGAACGAGCACGGCGCCCACCTTTGGACTGACCTTGCCATCGTCTCTCTTCTCCGGCACGGATTTCTTCATCTCTTCCAGAGCGATCTTCATGAACTTCTGTGGATCGAGAGCCAACCGGTGTTTAGCCATGACAGTCTCACGCAAAGGAAGTGATTTGTGTTTTCATTCTCTCTCCTCCAGCTCCTTCTCCATCCTATACTTGATATCGTAGTTGATGCTGAGCTTGAATCTGATGGTTTCGGTCATGGTTCACTCCTTCATCCTCGACAATGCATTGCACATGGAATGTCGGTCACGAGTGAATCACTACCGCGATTTTCTTTAGTCACGGGACTTCTGCACTTTTCTAGCGATCTGAGCAAGTGAGTCTCTCTGAACAATTACTTTATCGTAATCAGTCTTAAGAGTTTGTACTTGATTTGACAGAGCATTGTTTTCTCTTTCGATGTTCCAAGCGTGCGTATTCATGCCGAGATAGAAAGCACCGCTATCAAGGGCGAAAATTGTTCCCAGGATCTTCGCAATCTGACCTACTGTCATCATCTTCGCCAGTTGAACAATGGTCAGCTTATCTATTTCCATCGCCGGCTGCGGCAAATCAGGGGGGACGGCATCGTCGGACTCTTGACTGGTGCTTGCCGGTTCTTCGCGTGCGACATCGAATTCGTGTAGGTGTTCGAGAAGAATTCGGAGATACTCGATTTTTGGAATAATCAAGGCCCCCACGACATAGTTTAACTTATGCTCGACCGTGTCATCAGCGTAGCGTACATGCTCGGCTCGGTGCTTCTCGAACTCATGTGAATATGATGTACTCTTGAATAGCTCATTGAGCGTTTCCTTGGTCAACGAATACCAATGATTGAATTCAAGGATGTAATTGTCCTTCTCGAGGTTTTGCTTGTAGAAACCTTCCTTGCTCTCTATGACAGGATGGGACAGCTCAATCAGCTTCTTGCCCTTTTCGATCTGAGTTGTGAGCCGAGCTCTCACGATCGACTTATCTAGTTTCAAAAGCTTCCTGGACATATAAGATCCTCATGTTGTGCGCTGCTGGAGCCGAGCATTCGGAATGACGAGCGCTAGCTGGCCCGTCACTAAAAGAACTCGCGTTTCTTCCTCAAGTAGCTCATAGACCATATTTCTGCCGGCACAAACGGAGCAAAGAGCGCTCCCCCGGGAGTGAGCGATGTATAACCATCCCGCATAATGACGATGGTCATCGAGTATAGCCAGAGAATGCAATATCGCCGATCAAGAATCCCCACGTCGTTTCGGCGCCAGCTCGCTTCGGGATTCCCGACGAAATCCTTGATGCTACGACCGGGCAAGGTCGAAGCGATCGGCGTTCATCACCTTGTTCCAAGCTGCCACGAAGTCATGCACGAATTTCTTCTGAGAGCCGTTACAGGCATAGACTTCTGCGAGCGCACGGAGCTGGGAATTCGATCCAAAGATAAGATCGACACGAGTGCCGGTCCACTTGACTTCACCTGTTGCGCGATCGCGGCCTTCGAACACGTCCTTGTCTTCCGAAGTTGCCTTCCATGTTGTGTTCATGTTGAGCAGGTTCACGAAGAAGTCATTGGTGAGTGTCTCCGGCCGCTTGGTGAAGACGCCGTGTCGCGATTGGCCGTGGTTGGCATTTAAAACGCGCAGGCCGCC
>DOWV01000201.1:11920-17541 GCA_003519375.1 Bacteroidota bacterium | reverse complement strand
GCCGAGTCGCGATCGAAAGGCCCCGGCAGTACCACGCCCTCCCGATCCTGGATCTCCGTGGCCCTTTCTCGGAGGTCGTTGATTTCTTGAAGTGATTCCTCGAACGTCCTCAGGTGAGCGCCTGTGTTCAGGTCGAGCTCGTAGCCGACACGCTTTTCAAACAAATCGCGATACGCATAGAGACGATCGTCGACGCAAAACCAAAACGTACTTTCGTCGTTTCTCCAGCGGGGCGTGCCGGACGCCACGTCGAATGCCCGTATCCCTCGATGCTGGGGCATATCCGGTTTCGCGTAGGAATGAAGCACCAAGGTATCGCCCAGAACAGCTTCTATTCCCACCCACCACGCCTCCTCCAGCCGGAGGTCTTTCCACAAAGGAAGGCCGGTGTTCTCGTCAAGACAGAAGAAACTTGCTGTCTTTCGTCCCTGATCGCGGCATTCCCCGACAATCCTCTCTCCTTTGGCGCAGAACAACCGCCAGAGCATGCCATTTGCTGTGTAGGTCCACTCAGGTTTGAGCCGGTCAGCATGAAACAGCGAACGGAGGTTCATCATAATTTTCGATGAACGTACTGTTTTTTCGAGGTATTTGCAAGGAAAGAGGAAGACAGCGACAGGAGAACATCACGGAGTCGCTCGGTCAAACCAGCTGGGATAAGGAAAGAGTTTCAAAAGTTCGCCGTCACGTACGAGGACGATGTCGGCATTCGCGGCGCCCTGCGCAACACGAACATGGACATGGTCACCGTGATGCTGCTCGGAGACGTACTTCAAATCGGAGGAGAGGCGATAGGCAAAGCCTTTTGACTTGATGTCATCCTCGACTCTTTTCGTCACGTTCTCCAGGGTGTAATTCAGAAGTGTAGCTTCCTTTCCCGGAGGTATCCTGGAAGCATCGAACTTCTTCATGTCATACTCCATGGATACAATGGCCTCGACGTTTTCCCGTTTCCAGGCGTTCGTGTATTTCTCTACGAATTCCTTCGCATCTCTCGCCTCGTGATTCTGACTGCACGAACTCAGAATGCCCACGAGCACTACGACGCGTGCACAGGCTCCAAATGAGATTGAAGAGGACATGGCTTTCACGGGACCGTATGGACAGTCCGATGGATCATCAATCACTCAAAAACAAGCAAGTCGACGTGCACTGAATCTTCGACCATCGCGCCGAAGACTCCCACGCCCCCGGGAATATTCGTGTAGTCCGGCAAATCGGTTCGAATCGAAAAAGCGTCTTGAAATCCGTTGGCGAGACTATAGTAGGTGTAGAGATTACGATCCACCTGCGTCAGGATGTACGTCGCCCCGGTAATCTTGATGTCACCGTAGCGGCTTTTCACGTCCGCCAGAAACGCCTTGTAAGCGCTGAGCCCAAAGAAGACAACCTCAAACGGGTACACACTCCTGCGTGTCATGATGGGATAGTCGAAGCGCAAGGAGCTGCCATCTTCTGCAGAGACCGCGCGCGGTATCTCCTCCTGATGGCGCGTCACGAGATTCCCAAGGCGCGTTTCGAATTCCAGGATTATTCGGACCATGTATCCCTGTGCAGATGATGAAAGCCTGATTCTTGATGCGAGGTTTTCGCTGTACTGTTCCGGTTTCTTCAGGACGAATGGATTCTCGGCATGCACCTCTCCCTTGCCGGGGCATACGATGGAGGCTTCGATGCTGCCTTTCTCGGTGGAGACCTTCAGTGTGTACGTCTTACCCGGTATGACGGTATACGGATGTGCGATATAACCCACGATGTCGTCGGTGTACCGGCTCTTGTCTATCCGCGGAATGACCGCGCTCGCAAGGGTCGTGACCGTCGAATCGCTCGAGAGCGTCACGCTGGCATTCCCGACGTAGGTATCAGCGGAGTTTTCCAGCGGGTTGTGTTCGGCGGGATCATATGTCGAGAAGACCCGCACGAACTGGCTGTCGGACCGCGTCGTAAGCACCGAATACAGGGCGAGCTGTTCGCGGTAGGGCCCTTTTGGATTGAACGATTCATCGCACCCGGCCGCCAGGACCAGCATCCATCCGGCGGTTCCCGCCTGTATCGTGAACCGTAAAATTTTTGTCATCGAAAAACCGGTTAAATGTCTTTTTATCTTCATCACACCATCCCTGCAGTGACAGACTCTGATCGGTTTCTGCTAAAACGAGAGTTCCACGAGCAGAGAATCTTCCACCATTGCTCCGAAGATCCCCCGCCCGCCGGCGATGTTGGTGAAATCCGGGGTGTCAGTTCGAATCGAGTACGGGTCTTCGAACCCGTGCACGATTTTCGAATATCTGTAGAAATTCTGATCAACCTGCGTGAGTATGATAAGTCCGTACTTGATGCGCAATCTTCCGGACGGGTAGCGGGTAAAAAGGTCGTTAAGCCGTTCAACGTATGCCGTTCTCGAAAACACAAATGACTCGGTGACCTCTTTTTCCCTGATGACCCCAGGGCTTTCACGTCTCCGCAGATTCGGATAGAAGAATTCCTTGGTACCATCATCGTACTTCACCATCGAGGAAGGGACCTCGTCAGTATGGCGGACCCAGGTGTCCCCTTCCTGTGTCTCATAGATCAGGTACAATCGCGCGAGAACACCGTAGGTGAGCTCCCGTATCCAGCCATAGATCACGAGGTCCTCATCCGCGGTGCCTCTTCCGTTCAAAACATAGCTATTGAAGATTTGAACCCGGCCCCGCCTCGGCACGGTCACTGATGACGTCACGGTTCCGTAGCGAGGAGACGAGACGGTCAGATCATACGTTTTTCCGGCTTCGAGCGAAAAAGGGTACGAGATGTAGATCGTGACATCGTCGTTGTACCTGCTTTTGTCTCTTCGCGAAGCAGTCCCCTGCCGGAACGTAAAGAGCTTCGATGATTCGGCCACCTTCACATCAGCATCACGAACGACCGACTCCTCTGAAACGGTCAGAGGATCAAAACCCGCCGGATTGTAGGTCGTGTGGATTCGCACGTACTGCGTATCCGCGCGGTTCGTCAAAATTCCATAGACGACCATGCGATCCTGGTACGGTCCCTTGGGCGTGAACGCACCCTCGCATCCGGCGCCGAGTACAGCCAGCACCGCACCCAGAAAAAGTATGGAGGACTTGTGGCTCATCAGTACTCGAGGCTCAGGGTCGCCGTCGGGAAGAATGGCAGCATATTAATTTGCTGGCCGGTCTTCCTGTCAAAGTAGAAAATATTCTTACGGTTGTAGAGATTCACGACGTGAACGCCCACGGAGCCGGTAATCGGCTTGATAATAAAGCGATACGTCCCGCTGAGATCGAGGCGATGATACGTCGGAAGCCGAGCCGCGTTTCTCTCCCCAAGTATTGCATACGGCCTTCCCGTCTCGCCAAGAGACGACCCGCGAAAGATGTCCGAAAGTCCCAGCCGATCGTAATAACCGACGGTCTGCGTGAACGGGAATCCGGTTCCCAGCTCCCATCTGAGGGTGATGTCAAGATTTTCGGCGGGATGGAACACTGAGAGGGCGTTGAGGGTATGCCGTCGGTCGTAACGGGGGTAATACGTGAAATCGCCGGATGTGACCGTGGTCCAACCCAGTGTGTAGGCGAGATACAAATCCATCAGCCGGGATCCATACCGGACGAGCGCTTCGACACCGTACGCCTTCCCATGTCCTCCGATGTAGTCGGGATCCAGAGCATCCACCTTCTCCCGGTTATAGGTGACCAGTCGGCCATACAACTTGTAGTACGCCTGAAAGCTGGTCGAAAGCGATGGAAGGATATTGCCTTCAAGACCTGTGACGAAATGGTCAGCCAGCTCCGATTTCAGACCCTCCGGTACCCGAATCCAGGCATCGAAAATGGAAATGATGTCGTCTTCGTTGTTGACGGTGATGATGCTCTGGGTAAACCGGCCGAACGAGAGCTTTGCTTTCCAGTCATCCCACAACGTGTAGCTGAAGTTCAGCCTCGGCTGCAGCACTTCGATGCCTTCCGACCGTGCAAGAAGCCCGCCAAGATCGAAGTAGATACCGACGTCGGACTGCAAACGGCTCGGAGCGGTCCGATAGCGCAGCCACATGGATGCGTCGACATAGGCGCTCGTGAGCGTATTCGTGACACCGAAGTTGTTCGTCACCGTGTAGTCGAGGGTCGGAAACGTAAACTCGAAACCGAAAAAGTAGAGATCATGCGAGTCAGTGTAGACCGTCGCTTCACCGCGAACGCCCGATTCGCGCACCGTGGTGCTCGCGGGCGTAATTTCACTCGAGGACTTCGAGTCACGAACAGCCTGGAACGAGTTCCCGAATCCGACCGCCTGAACAAAAACGCGGTCCTGGATGAGACCGGAGGTCACGAATCCGATCGCGCTCGTCTTCCAGGTGTAGTCAGGCTCCGTCGGGTTGACGGATTTAAGATCATCACCGCTGAAGAACGCCTGAATGCTGTACTTTCCCTGCGCTTCGCCTGACGAGATGGTCGCCTTCAGAAATCCGTCATAGAACGAGAGCGGCATGTCCTTGTTCAGGAACTTCCGGAAGGTTTCGGAGAACAAGGATTTCCTTCCGCTGGCGATAAAGGTCAAGCCCTTCGTCGCAGGCCCGTCGACTTGAAGTTTTGTCGAAAGGAAGTTGATGTTGGCGCGTCCGGAGATCCCCGTCGATCGGCCGTCCCGCGACGTCATGTTCACAACCGACGACAGCCTCCCTCCGAACTCCGGCGGAAACGCACCGGTGTACACTTCCGTGGTCTTGATGATGTCAGAATCGAAAATGCTGAAGATCCCAAACGCGTGATAGGGATTGTAGATCTTCATCCCGTCCAGGAGAATGAGATTCTGGTCCCCTGCCCCGCCGCGCACATAGAATTGCGAATTCACATCGCTTGTCGAAACAATTCCGGGAAGGATCCTGATCGAGCGGAAAACGTCCTCCATAGCAGCCATTGGAACGGCCCGAATATCACGCTGTTCCAGCACATGCACGCTGGTATGGATTTCCGTGAGTTCTCGTTTCGCGACGTCGGTTACCATGACCTCACCGAACTCCACCGGCTTGGACGGAAGCAGGAAGTCTACAACGATTGGCTCACCGCCGTACACGTTGATAGTCTGTGTCCTCGATTCATACCCTATCGAACTCGCGGTGATCTGATACCGCCCTTTCGGGGCGTTCGCTATGAGATAGAACCCCTGCAGATTGGTGCTGGCACCACGACTCATGCCCGGAAGGATGACGCTGGCAAAGGGAATCCGCTCCCCTGTCAGGCTGTCGGAGACGATACCGCGAATATCCATTTTCTGCGAGAACACAACAAGGGGAAACAGCACCAACACTGCAGTGCGACGAACGACACACAAGATCATACGCGGGACTCCAAAATGATGTTTGATCGCAAATTAACCAATTTCCATTTGAGATGCTAACAATGCTCTGCGATCACGTTGCAACTCCCTCAAGTTCTTTGTAAGTTCACCGCACGGTTCACTGTTCAACACATCGCTCACGGAGATCGCTTCTTGACGACAGCGCGAATTGCGGGGATCGTTTCTCTCTTTCTGATCATGTCGTGTTCGTTGTTCTCGCCACCCGTCAGGATGGATTCTTCCCCGGCCGGTATCCACTCATCGATCGACCGTTGGTTTGT
>DOWV01000201.1:9448-11757 GCA_003519375.1 Bacteroidota bacterium | reverse complement strand
CCTCTTCTGAAGTTGCAGGTTCTTGAAGATCCTTCGCAGCGGAAAATCTGGGTACCGGAAGACGCCGTGCTCTCGATGGAATCACCCGAGATCCAGATTCTCCACACCTACGCAGCCACTCCCGTGATGCTGTGCGAGAATTCGTTCCCGATCGACATCAAGGCTCCGCTCATCTACGTACCCGGCGGCAACAACGACGAGCATTACAGCCAGTTCGAAGTGCACGGCCGGATCGTTCTCTGCGACGCCGCGGCCTCCCAATCGTACCGCCTGGCCCTGAGCCATGGAGCACTCGGCGTCATCTCGTGCTACGTGCCGACCTATAATCGGCCGGCGGAGCACCCCGACATCATCGCCGAGAGCGGCATACCGTACGACGCACAGCGAAAACCGTTTGCCATCAACATCTCACCCCGCACTGCCCGGGAGTTGAAGCAGCGTACCCGCGACAGCGAGGTGATTGTCGGCGTACGTGTGAAAACGTCGTTCACCGACGGCCCTGTCAAAACACTACAGGCGGAAATTCCTGGCATCTCCGCGCCTGATGCACGAGTCGTGATCGCGGCGCATCTCGACCATTACAAACCCGGGGCAAATGACAATGCCAGCGGGGCCGCAACTCTCCTCGAGATTCTGAGGTCGCTGGCAACATCGATTCAGAAAGGAGAGATCCCGCTTCCCTCGCGCACATTGACGTTCCTCTGGGTCGATGAGTACCGGGGCACCTCGGCATGGATGAAGAGAAATTCGGAAAATCTCGACAAGGTCCTTGCCGCCTTCGTCCTCGATATGGTCGGAGGCGACCCTGCTAAGACAGGAGGGCAGTTTCGGGTAGAGCGGATGCCGGATCCCGGCACCGTCTGGCTTCGGGCACCTGACCGGCACTCAGGATGGGGATCGGGCTCGTGGGACAAGAGCAAGCTCTTCGGGAGTTTTCTCAACGATTACTATCTTGCCATTGTCGAGTCACGCGCGAAATCGACTGGCTGGAAGACAACTGAGAACGTCTGGGAGGGCGGCAGCGATCATGATCCGTTCCTTTGGAAGGGCATTCCGGCTGTCCTCAGCTGGCATTTTCCCGATTATGCATATCACACGAGCATGGACGGTATCGACAACATCAGTCCGCAGGAAATGGCCAACGCCGGAACAAGCATAGCCTCAGCGGCGTACCAGCTCGCGCTCGGATCCGAGAATGTGGCCCGTATGGCGCTCCAGAGCGTTGACACGGCCTGGGCAAAGCGCCTTGAAACGATTATGCTGCTGACCACGATGGAACTTGCCGAAGTTCAATCGGCGGATGCCCGATCGCGCGACGCTGTGAAGAAGCACGAAACAGAGATACTTGAGGCTTGGGCACTCTGGTATGACCAGGCTCTGGAATCCGTATTGCGAATACCCGCCGGCAATCCCCCCGAATCACTTGTCAAGGATGTCCGACTGAGGCGGGCGCAGAATCAGACAGAGCTTACCGGTCTGAAAGCAGCTTTTGGACTCTGATTTCCTTCCATTTCCGGAACTCTCCCCTCCTATCCTCTTCGCTATCGCCATCGCTTCGTGGTTAGAGCTTGGGAATTGAGCTTCTCGCAGGAAACATGGGTATGTACAAAAAAAGAGCGGGTGACCGCTGCCAGGCCACCCGCCTCCCCAGAACAGGCATCGAGATCCTTAGTTTGCTATCGCAGTTCCGCAATCTGAGTTGTGCCTTCCGACGTCGGAATGAATGCAAACGTACCCGGGGAAACGTAGAGGTTATAGTACCACGCAGCGTGCGTCTTGACCTTGAGGTCATCGTCGAACCGCACTGCCTGCTTTACAGCATACGCACCGACCGAATTCCCGATTTTGCTGAGCGCCCACGCAGCGGCAATGCGGCAATTGGCGTCCTTGCAGTTTCGAAGGACCTTCATCATGGGAATAACGGCTTCCTTGGCTTCCAGTTGGCCGAGCATATAGATTGCACTGCGGCGCAGCCCGTCATTGTCGCTCTTCAGAGCAACCAGATAATTCGCCACGGCTTTGTCAAACTTTGCCTCGCCGATTTCGTTCTTCACGGTCTGAGCATTGGCCCAGGTCGCCATCACGAGCAGAACGGCTCCGAACAACATCGCCAGCTTTTTCATGACATCCTCCTGAAAGAAGTGAATTTAAAACTGGATTGATGGAATTAAGATCGATAAGACGGTTGGTGAAGCGTTCTGGGAGTATTGTATTCAACTGGCGGGCCACACTCGAAAAGGCCAAACTGCACAGAACCGGGGAATCAGCGTACAGAGGCGTTCGTTTTCGAACGAATAACGGTGCGAATC
>DOWV01000201.1:0-9123 GCA_003519375.1 Bacteroidota bacterium | reverse complement strand
AGCGCGAGATCCAGAAGGTCTTTTTCCATGCTCTCAAGAAGATTGTTTTCCGGCTGGTTTGACCGGAGACGGGAAAGGAGCATACTGCGACCGTCGACGACCGGCGTGCCGACGGTTCCGAACCCGATCTCCTGTACGGCAGCTGAAGTAATTGTGAGCAGCGAAGTGAAAATCGAGATGCGCTCCACCGCATTGCGAAGTTCACGCACGTTCCCCTTCCACTCCGTTTCCGACAGCAGCCGCAACGCGTCGGCATCAAACTTCTTCATGCCTCCTGAAAACTCCGCCAGGAACGCTTCCGCGAGAAGCGGAATATCAGCCCGACGGGCGTGCAGCGGCGGCAGCAAAATGGGAATGACATTGATCCGGTGATACAAGTCTTCGCGGAATTCGCCCCGCCGCACTGCCTCGAGGAGATCCTTGTTGGACGCGGCGATGACCCGCACATCCACTCGCAGCTCTTCTGACGAACCGATGCGGGTGAAACTCCGCTCTTCAAGCACTCTGAGGAGTTTTGGTTGAAGCTCGATGGGCATTGCAGAAATCTCGTCGAGAAATAACGTTCCGCTGTGGGCGAGTTCGAATTTGCCCTTCATGGTCGTCGTGGCTCCCGTGTAGGAGCCTTTCTCGTGGCCGAACAGTTCAGATTCAAAGAGCGTCGCAGGTATAGCGGCACAATTCACGGCGATGAACGGCTTCTCCGCTCTTGGACTGTGAACGTGTATCGCTCTGGCTGCAACCTCCTTACCCGTCCCGGTCTCCCCGATCAGCAGCACACTCGCATTTGCCGGCCCGGCAAGTTGTATCTTTTTCCGGATTTCTTCGATGAGCGGGCTGATCCCGAGGAGCGTCCCGACTCCCCTCGATTGAGCCAGAGAAGCTTTGAGCCTCTGGTTATCGGTGAAGAGTGTTTCCTGGACTTTGGCTCGGAGAATGAATTGCGCAGCGAGAGGTGCAAGAGCGGTGACGATGCGTAGATCGTCCTCCGAGAATTTCGAGCCGCCGCGCGTATTGACGAGGTGAATCATTCCGAACGGCTTGCCAGAGTCGAGGAGAGGCGCAGCGAGCGAGGGTCCCAGCGCTCGCACCCTGTCGGACGGAGAACGATAGTTGAACTCCCGCAAAACGTCGTCTGTCAAAAAGGGGCGCTTATGACTTTCCACCCACCCTGCGACCAGGGCATTCAGCACGTGATCGATATCCGACCCGTCTGTTCTCCCGTTGCGGATAACAGTTTGTGCCGATTCGTGAACCGAGGTGGCGAACAAGAGGATTGCGCCGTGCTCGGCGCGGCAGAGCCGTACGCAGCAATCGATAATTGTTTCGAGCGTTTCATAGACGCTCGCCATGGAGCTGAGAGATTGAGCCAGGCGGTGGATTTCTTCCAGCTCATCAATGCGGCGTTTCAGAGTATTGATCTCAGAGGCCACAAGGATCTCCGGAGAAGATGGGGCGTTGTTCGAAGGCGATGGCAGGATCGACAACGTCAATCATACACAATCCGACATCGAAAATCAAACCAGGATTCTTGGGGGGGCGCCGCGAGTGCCTTCTCCTGCGATCGATCTCCCTGGAAACGCGTCAAATTACTCGCGAAAGCACGGCATTTCCACGGGCCGGGCGGGCAATCGTTCATCTAGTCACTCAGGCCCTTTTCCTTTATCCACCATGAAGAGGATGTCACCCTCGTAGGCTATCGGCGTGTTTTCTTCCCCCTGCTTCTTGATGCGGATTTGCCAGAGATTGATTTTCACCTTGAGATGTGCGTCTTCGGCGCTCACCGTCATTTCCTCCGGAGGCACCTTGTCCGTGATCGCTGATCCGTAATTCTTCACCAACTGTTCGACCACGGGCTGAAAATCGATGCGGAGAGAATCAAATGCTCCACCTTGCCTCTTCGCGGCAAAGACAAGAACGAACATCCCCGGGGCCATGTGATAGCGTACATCGCCCCCCTGGGCTCCCAGCACAGCGTCCTTGAACAACCGCTGGGCACGGAGCATCCGGTCGTATCCGCCAATTTGTCTCGGGTGGTCACGATCAGCGTTCAGGATGATGATTCCTCCTCCGGGATTTTGCCATACTCTGGTATATACAAGTCCCATGAGCGACGCGACAGCCGAGGGATCCCGATAGATCGGACTCGAAGCCTGCGAGTCCCTCTTCAGACTCTCGGCGAACCAGGGTTGGATTCCGCCGAAGCCATGAAAGTCCGAAAGGTACGAAAGGACTGAGCTGATCTGCCTCGTGTCTGCTTTTGAAAGGGAGTCGTGATTGCTCTGAACAGCTCCATTGACGAGGATCTTGTTTCTCTCAAGCAATCCTTTCAGGCGCGCAATCTGACTCTGCTCCGAAACCGCAAAAACACTCCATGGGCCGAAGCTCACAAGGAACGATGCGAGACAGAGTGTGGCAGGGATGACCAGGATGTTCTTCTTCTTACTGAAGATGAAATATGGAACGACGATGCAGAGCCATACTCCCAGCGCCATGGCCAGATATCTTCCCTCCGTGATTCCATACTCCGAGACCCTTCTCCAGACTGCGAGGAACAACATCACCACGAGCGGGATGCTCAGCAAAAAGAGCCAGTGAGACGTCCTTTTGATCCATCGATTTTCTGCTCGTTCCCTGATCGGGTCCAGGAGCATCACCCAAACGAATCCCGTTGCGATGAACCCGAGTATGAGTTTACTGACCCAACCCTGCGGCCAGTCCCAGGCAAAGAGAATCTTTCCAATATACGCGTACAAGATGACGAAGTACGTCAGGACCAAGGGAAACAAGATATACTGCGAAAACATCTTGAGGCTTTTTGGATAATCGGTCAACGAGTCGATACTCTCCAGATCTTCCGGGACGCCGGCCAGGAAGAACCACGGCGTGAAGACTCCTTGGATGAACGCCCACAACTCACCGTATCGCTTCATCGGGATGTCAACGCCAAACAGATTATCGAGAGCTGCGAGCGCCACAGCCAATCCTGCCCAGAGGACAACGCCGTAGAGGTAGGCCACGATGAGTCTCATCAGAAGGATCTTGGAATAGTGCCAAAAACCACTGATTGAATTGTTGAGCACGTAGGGACCCACGAACGCGAAAAGAACCATGCCTACCGTGAGGAGCACAAGCTGAATGACATGGAACAACGGCGCGCCGTTCAATTGCGGAGGAACGGAGAGCGCATAGATTGAGACGAGAAGAACACCGGCGAGTTGGGAGCCAAGAGAAGCGGAAGATCCCCATTTCTTTTTTTCCGCTGTGAAAGCCAGACCGGCCAGAAGCGGGAACCCGAGAATTGCTGCAAACAGCACCTGAAAAAGAAACGTAGGGGTCGGCGGACCTTCGTGATCCATCAGCACTAACGCCGCTGAAGTGCCGATCAGCGCGTCGAGAATTGCTAATGGAAAACGAAGAAGAGAACGGCGCGCGTCCCGGAAAACCTGGTCAACACTGGGGATTTTCATCGGTCCTCCCGGCTCGTTGAATGGAACAATGGCATAGGGAAATGAACAAGAACATTCAATTCTCGTTCTCCCTCAAAATTCTTTGTGCCTTCATGCCTTTGCGGCATCATTTGTGACCAGGATCGCTGGAGGTGCTATTGGATCCCGTTACTTTTCAGAAATTCTTTGATCGCACCATATATTCGCACCATCTCGGACTTGCTGAATCCCCCGTGATTGCCGCCCGGGACGGTGATGAGCTGGTTTGGAACGCCGGCCGCCGTGAGCTTTGCATGGAACCGTACCGACTGGCCGTACGGCACGAGCCCATCCTTGTCACCATGGATCGTCAGAATCGGAGGAAGGGTCTTTCGTACATAACTCAGGGGAGAAACACGCTGCGCCAGTTCGTCCTTGTTGAGCTGATTGCCGATCCAGAACACAGCGTAGTTTTGTTTATTGGGACCGCCGAGGAGATCCTTCACGTCGGTGATTCCAAACCAGTTGACGATCACCGCTGCTTTTGGCTGCACGCCCGAGTAATCCCAGTCCTTTGGCATGTCGAAACCATCGGCCACATCGAGCATCCCCGTCATCAATGCGAGATGACCGCCCGCGGAACCGCCGGTGACAATGATTTTTGTCGTGTCAAAACCGTACTGCTTCGCATTCTTGAAGACCCATCGCAACGCAAGCCGGCAGTCCTCGACGGCTGCCGGAGCCAGAGAAGATGTTGCGAGTCTGTACTCAACATTGACGACCGCCAGACCCATTTCGAGATACGGCAGGGCCATCATCATTGCGCCCTCTTTTGTTCCTGCCACCCAACCGCCACCGTGAATCAGGAGTACTGTAGGCAGTGGTTTGGTCACCGTGCGCTTCGTATACACATCGAGCTTGCATTCATAGTTGTTGGCTACCGAGTACGTCACATTCGGCACGATTCGGTAGTCATTGACCGCATTGATCGTCCAGGGTCCTGCATCCTGACCGAACGCCCGGGCTGTCAACAATGCGAGAAGTGCGAAACCAAGCAAACGTTTTTTTTGCATTTGAGTGTCCTTTCTCTTCACGCCTCAATACATCATTCCATCAATCCAATATTCCATTATTCCAACAGATGGTTTCTGCTAGGTCCGATCAAGGATCGGACTCTACTGTGTACAGTCAGCTCACGAACAGCCGGCTTGAGACATGATTCGGATCGGTTGTCAGATTGACCCCGAGCTTTCGCAGACCTGCATCGTCGCCAGGAGTGGGGATGTGCGTGAGATGAACCTCGCAACCCCGAAGTTCCTTGAGCTTGTCGACCGCCGCGGTCGCAGAAGGATTGGTGGCCGCGCTGATCACAAGGGCAATGAGTGTTTCCTCAAGATCGAGGCTCAGCATTTTCCCGCGCAACACGTCCTTCTTGAAATGCGTCAGCGACTCGATGATCGATGGCTGGAGAAGATGGATCGCGTCGGGGAGTTTCGCCAACCGTTTGATGGCGTTGAGAACCAGAGCGGAGGCGGAGTGCATGAGCATGGAGTTTTTGCCGGTAACGATCGTTCCGTCATGCAGTTGTATCGCGGCTCCGCAGAATACGCCTTCATTTCCTTTCCCGAGTTTTTCTGCTTCGGCCGCTGCGGATCGCGCGGATGTAACGGTTGCCATGTCCTCGGGTTTGGCTCCCAGCTCATTCATCAACAGCTCAGATCGCTGCACGGTTTCCTTGTCGGCCAACCCCAGAGCGTATTCACAAGAATAGCGAAAATACCGGCGGATAACCTCTTGCGTGGCAGCGACCCGAACCACCGAGTCATCGACAATGCCGAAGCCGGCACGGTTGACACCCATGTCCGTTGGTGACTTGTAGAAAGACGGGCCGCCGGTAATCTTCTCGATGATCCGCCTCACCAACGGGAATGCTTCCACGTCTCGATTGTAGTTGACCGCCTTTTCGTTATACGCCTCGAGATGAAACGAATCAATCACATTGAAATCCCGGATGTCGGCCGTCGCTGCTTCGTACGCAACGTTGATCGGATGTTTCAGTGGAAGATTCCAGATCGGGAATGTCTCAAACTTCGCGTACCCGGCGTGGACGCCGCGGCGCCACTCATGGTAGAGCTGCGAGAGACACGTTGCGAGCTTGCCGCTCAGCGGCCCTGGCCCCGTGATCACAACGATCGGCTGAGTTGTCTTGATATATTCATTTGCCCCGTATCCTTCATCGCTTACGACAACATCGACATCGGTCGGATACCCCTTTGTGTAGCGGTGAATGCACACCTGGATTCCCCGACGCTCCAATTTGTTCTTGAAGAGCAGCGCCGACGGCTGGTTTTCATAGCGTGTAATGACGACGCCTGTGACTTTGATCCCCCACTCACGGAGATCATCAATAAGTTTCAGCGCGTCGCTGTCATACGTGATTCCAAAATCGGCACGCATTTTCTTTCGCTCGATGTCACGCGCGTAGATGCAGAGCACCACCTCCGATTTATCGCGCAGCTTCTGCAACAAACGGATCTTTACATTGGGATCGAAGCCGGGAAGAACTCTGGCGGCGTGATAATCATAGATCAGCTTGCCGCCGAATTCGAGATACAGCTTGTTTTCAAATCTCGTCACACGTTCAAGGATGGCCGCGGTTTGTTCGGCAAGATACGTTTCGTTGTCGAAGCCAACTGGTGTGGACATAGAGTGTCAACAGGGTGTTGATTGGTTGTCAGGACAGTGAGTGAAACAGTGACTGAGCTTGATAGCCGAAGATAGCATGGGGCCGTCAAACCGGTTGCTTTGGTTGATCCAAAGTCCAAGCGCCGGTCGTTCTCGCCCACCGGCCAGACCTTGTTGCCTCAGCTCAATTCCCCCGCCCACAACGCATCAAGGAACTCTCCATATGGCATTATCTGGACGACCCCGGTCGTGCGTTTGCGAGCTTCGAGGCTCACGCATATGTAACGCTTGAGCTTCTTTTCCTGCGACAAAGCGTTGAGAGTTCTCAAATCCTGGGGACCAACTGTTTCCTTCGCCTTGACCTCAACCGCCGTATGGTCGCCGAGGATGAAATCTACTTCGAATCCGGAGGAGGAGCGCCAGAAGCTGAGGGCTTCTCCGGTACTGTAGTCACGATAGGCACGCAACTCATGGGCGATAAACGTCTCGAAGGCTTCGCCGTATTCGGCAGTGCCAGGTGCAAAGCGTCTGCCCTGGAGAAAACCGGCAACGCCGATGTCGAAGAAATAGAACTTTGAAGAAACCAGCGGCTTGCGCTTTGTCGAACGCTGCCAGGCCGGGAGTTCGTGGATGATCAAAGTGTCCTTTAGGACTTCGAAGTACTCATAGACCGTAGTGCGAGGGACCTGTGCATCATTCGCGACATTCGTGAAGTTGACCACCGTTCCGTTGCAGAGGGCGGCGACACGCAGGAACCGACTGAAGGCTGGGATGTTTCTCGCGGAACCCTCAGCGACAACTTCCTGCTGAAGGTATGTGCCCGCGTAGGCCTCGAGGTCAGCAGTGGGATTCGTGGAAAAGTAAATTGAAGGGAGCAGACCCGAGCTGAGAGCCCGGTGGAGATCAAAGCTTGTTCCAAGCTCGGACCGGACAAAAGGATGAAGATATTTCACCCGGGCGCGGCCGCCGAGCAGGTTTACACCTCCACGCCGAAGTTTTCGCGCGTTGGATCCTGTGAGCAAAAAGCGAATATGGCTCTTCTCAATAAGCCGCTGCACTTCATGCAGAAGATCCGGCAACCGCTGAATTTCGTCAATGACCACAAAGCGGTCATGGGGCTGCAGTTCATCACTCAGTCTGCCGGGGTTCCGGCTAAGGCTCAGGTAAACCCCGGTATCCAGCAGATCGTAGAAGCGAATACCGCCAAGATCGCTCAGCACGAGTGATGTTTTGCCTGTCTGGCGGGGCCCGAGAAGGAAGTGCGATTTCTCATTCAGCAGACCGCGCGGAGAGAGAATTCTTGGAATATATGGCATTTGTGCCTTCCGTGAGCTACCGTCGCCGTTGTCGTCATATATCATAATAAATGACGACTTCATTGTCAAGAGCGAATTCGCAGACCTGTCTGATCGGAACCACCTGCAACGTCTCGCTACGGCAACAAAGCCATATCACTTGATCCTTATCTTTTTGCGATACGTCAGGGAACGCCATACCCATTCGAGCGGACCATATTCAAAGTAGTTCAGCCAGAGGTTGCTGACGATAACCTGGAATACCAATACACTCACAGCGATGCAGACGGCGTAAACCAGCCCAATGGAGCCAATCAGATTGAGTCCGAAGTTATAGAATATGAAGACGCACATCAGAGACTGGGATATGTAGTTTGTGAGAGCCATCCTTCCGACCGGCCCCAGGTATCCCAGCACCTTCCTGCCTGAAGTCGTCTGCAACAAACGCGCTATGGAAACCACATAGAAAGAGCAGATACCGATCTGGCCCACGACGAGCAGACTCTTGTACAAAGTGTTCGATAGTGTCGGCGGAAACTGATACGGATTTCCGCCCAGTGTCATAGCGAGAAAGGTTGTGCTAAATCCGGCGACCAGACCGAGGAGGAGGAGTGTTTTCGATTTGACTCTCTCCTCAAAGAAATTGATCGAACCAAGGTAGTATCCCAGAACGAATATGCCGAACATGGTGACCAATCTTCCTGACGGAATGAATGCGAGCCACTTCCAGACCAGTATATGGATGTTCAGAGCGAATAGATCTGAGACACCCCCGTCCTTGAACATATTCATTACAGTCTCAGGGGTCATATCCGGATAGGTTGTATGAGCAAGCACGGGTCGCACTGCACCACTCGCCTGAACAAATGGCAAGGCTGCAAGATCAATAAGTGTCGGGAGAAGGATGAAGAATAGAGCGTATCGGAGGACCTTCTCTCTTTTCATGTCCCGGAATGAAAGGAGAATGAAACCAATGAGAGAGTACATCAACAAGATATCCCCGAACCAGAACAGACTGTGCAACACGCCGATGAGCAACAAGATAAACAGTCGCCTGCGATACGTTTTCAGAAAATCGGTTGCATCGGCCGTGTGTCTGCTCAGCTGAAGATAGAATCCCACAGCGAACAAGATGGAAAAGAGAGTATAGAATTTTGCTGTGATGACGAAATCCAGGACATTGTACAACGTTTCATCGATCTGAAAAGTCGGACTTGTCCTTAGCTCATCGAACGGCCGGAATGTATATCCGCTGAAATAAAGAATGTTGTTGAAAAGTATGCCCAACAAAGCGAATCCCCGGAGTACGTCGAGAAGTTCGATTCGTTGTTTCGGATCTATGGGCTGCAGACTCTCCACAGTGTCTGACCTCTCTTCATAGCTCATCGAATGGGATTCCCGGGAAGCGCTACCCTCTCCCAGTCAGGTGACCAGCACCAGCCACCCTACTTCGCATATCGAAACTCAACAATCTTCAATGGTTAATCACCGAGCGCTTTGGCGCGGCGATTATAGATTGTTGATTGCTGATCTGTGATTGTCGAAGTGTGTTTGGCACTCATAAGGTGACCGGCACACACGTCGGACCTCAGCAATGTGACGGTCACCACTCATGTCGATAACCCCGCCGTAGCCAACTTTCTGCAGAATTGGATAATGCGATACAATCTGCCCGATAATCAAATCACTACTCCTTTACTCTCATCAGCTCTTTAAAA
>DOWV01000400.1:11053-47052 GCA_003519375.1 Bacteroidota bacterium | reverse complement strand
TGCGCAACGTCGACGATCGCCTGGACAAGAGCATTATGGAATTTCTTTGAGATGAGTGGAATCGCCACACATTTCCGGACATCCGTGAGGATATCCCGGATCATGGGAGACCAGTCAACCACATAAGAAGGAAGAGTGTATGGAGTTACCCCGGCGACGCCGTCACTGTCATTGGGCAGGACATCGCAGCGATAGGTTTGCTCCGAGGTCACACCGGCGAGTGCGAATTCCAATTCCATCGCCGCCTGTCCTTCAAAATTGTTGTAATGCCGGAATCCGACGAGTGAAGCTACGGCGTCGAACAACCTGCCGACACTCGACGTCTCAGGGGCATTCACGCCCCTTTTCAGCATCTGCTCGAGAATACTCAGCTCCGCCACGCTCAGGGCAGAGAACGGGGCTTGAGCGCGTTCGCGGAATGCGGCGTCACCCATGAGCTCATACAGTAAGCCAACGGCGGTGCGGCGCGGCTCTTTGATGGCTTTATCACCGCCCGGCAGCCTGAATGTTCTGAATCGGGCGAACCTCTCGAAACCGGCCCCCCGCGTAACCAGGAATTCTCCTCCCCACACGGTCCCGTCAGGCCCATACCCTGTGCCATCCCACGAAACTCCCAGGACCTCTCCCACAAGTTCGTTCTCTGCCATACATGAAAGGACGTGGGCGTGATGATGCTGCACTTCAAGAACAGGCACAGATCCCGAATGGGCCTCTTTTGTCGAGAAGTAGTCCGGATGCATATCGCAGGCCACTTGTGTCGGCCGGACCTCGTACAGCGCCTGGAAATCGCGCGTGACAGCCCTGAACGCGTCCAACGATTGCTGCGTCTCAAGATCGCCGATGTGCTGGCTCACAAAGACATTTGTCCCGACCGAGATCGCAACCGCGTTTTTCAGATGTGCGCCAACGGCCAACACGGTGTGGTCCACGTTGGTTGAAACCTGTACCGGCAATGGTGCATAACCACGTGCCCGTCTCAAGACGAGTTCGCGGCCAAGCAGAACACGGACCACCGAGTCATCGACATGGCGTACGATAGGACGGTTATGAACAAGGAAACAATCAGCGATACCGTTCAATCTCCGGATTGCTTCGCGTTCGTCGATGCAGATGGGTTCGTCGGATAGATTGCCGCTCGTGGCGACGACAGCATGCCCAAGCTCCCGCATGAGCAAATGGTGAAGCGGAGTGTAGGGCAGCATGACACCAAGACACGGATTGCCTGGAGCGACCGATGTGGCGATACCCAACGTCGAAACCAGTTTTCCGTAAAGTTCGCGATTGTCTTTCCGATCGAGAAGAACGATCGGTGATTCCGGAGATCGGAGGAGACGGTCTTCCAGCTCCGAGACCACACACTCCTCGTGCACCATCGCAATCTCAGGAAACATCATCGCCAGAGGTTTTTCCTCCCGGTGCTTGCGTTCACGAAGCCGCTTCACTGCATCGTCACTCCGTGCATCAACAATCAGGTGAAATCCGCCGAGGCCTTTGACCGCCACTATCAATCCATCGCGAACAGCCTGTGCTGCCGCCAACAAAGCGTCTTGACCGCTCTGCTTTACCTCTCCCGATGCTGTTCGGAATTGGAGCCGGGGACCACAGTCGGGACACGCCGTCGGCTGTGCATGGAATCTCCGGTCGGCTGGATCATCGTACTCCTTCTGGCAGGCCGGACACAATGCGAAACGCTTCATGGAAGTATTGGGCCTGTCGTACGGGAGAGACTCGATGATCGAAAAGCGCGGACCACAATTGGTGCAGTTCGTAAACGGGTACTGAAAGCGGCGGTTCGTCGAATCAAGAATTTCGGCGAGACACTCAGGGCACGTTGCAATATCCGGGAGCACGATGACACTCTTAGTTCCCTTGTCCTCGCTCTCGCGTATTTCGAAGACCTTGAAGCCTACGGGGTCGAGGAAGGAGAATTCAAGACTCTGGATAGAGGATCGCGGCGGCTTCTCGCTCTGGATGCGGAGAACAAACCGATCAAGCGCCAGCTTCTCTCCTTCGACTTCCATGAACACTCCCTGTGCCGTGTTTGACACCCAGCCCGGGAGCTGCAGCTCCGTCGCCAGACGGTAAATAAAAGGGCGAAATCCGACTCCCTGGACGGCACCACGGATACATACTCGAATTCTCGATCGCTCGCTCACATTCCTATGTGTGTCCGGGTTCGCCATTCGAGGGCTATGGTTTCAGATTCGACTCAAGCCAGGAGCACCAGGCGGCAATCCCGGACCGCGTCGTGCATGATGTCTCAAACACTCTCAGCGCAGGATTGATTTTCAAGGCATTCGCTTTCAATGCCTCGAGGTTGCAGTTGACATACGGCAGGAGATCAATCTTGTTGACGATCAAGACGGAGGCATGCTGAAACATTGCCGGATATTTCAGAGGCTTGTCGTCCCCTTCCGTTGTGCTCGCAACGACGACTTTCATCGCCTCTCCGAGGTCGTAGTTTGAGGGGCATACAAGATTTCCGACATTTTCGATGATGAGCAGTCGGATCCCTTCCAAATTGAGAGATCCGAGAGCGTCTTCGACCAGCTTGGCATCGAGGTGACACCCGCCGTTTGTCACAATCTGCACCACGGGCGTCTGGTAGCGGGCGATGCGCTGCGCATCGAAGTCTGTCTGAACGTCTCCCTCGATGACAGCGACCGGAACCCGGCGATTGAAAAACTCCAGCGTGCGCTCGAGGATGCTCGTCTTGCCCGAACCGGGTGAACTCACGAGGTTGATGACGAACAAGTTCTTGCTGGAAAAGAGCGCCCGGTTACGACGGGCGATCTCATCGTTTTTCTCCAGCACTTTTCGTTCTACCGTGACTATGGTCATGGCGTACCTTGTTGATGATCGTCCAATTCGATTTCTGTCACCTGAAGTTCCCTTCCGGAAACGACCGTCGTCTCAACACCACCGCACTCCGGACAGGCCACGTAGCCGAGATCGTTCGTGAATTCGCGCTCGCACGTTTGACACCGAATCCGGAACGGCACATGATCAATCGCGAGCTTCGCTCCGGAGAGCGATGTCCCCGCTACAACCGCAGAAACGCAGAAATCGAGAGATTCCGCGACTACGCCCGAGAAAGTACCGACTTTCAGGCGGATGACACGTACGTCCTCCAATTCATCTTCCGGAACGCTCTGGCGGACGATCTCGAGAATGTTCTGTGCTATTGAAAGCTCGTGCACGTGCCTGTTGCCAATTGTGGGACAACATTCTGATACTACTCAAAAGGCAAGAACGATGCCAATTTTCTGCCGGACGAAATCTAACGAATTGAGATATCAGATTCCCGCAACAAAGAAAAAAAAGACCGCTCTCCCTCCCAGCTTCGCTGACAAGGGAAAGCGGTCACTTCGTTGCACTCGAACGTGGTGGAGCGATGCTCGATTTCGGGACCCGGCAGTGGGACTTGCTTCTTCTGCCAGCTCTCCTGGAGTTACTTGCGCTTCTCGATCGGGACGAAATTGCGCTCGCCTGAGCCAAGATAGACCTGGCGCGGCCTGGCAATCTTCTGGTCCGGGTCAAGCAGCAGTTCCTGCCACTGAGCCAGCCACCCCGACATACGCGGAATCGCAAAGAGAACGGTGAACGCCTCACTCGGGAAACCCAAGGCTTCGTAGATGATGCCCGAGTAGAAGTCGACGTTTGGATAGAGTTTCCGCTTTACGAAATACTCATCCTGCAGTGCGATGCGCTCGAGTTCGATGGCGATTTCCAGAAGTGGATTCTTACCGGTGACCTCGAAGACACTTTCCGCCGCGTGCTTGATGATTTTTGCGCGGGGATCGTAATTCTTGTAGACTCTGTGGCCGAATCCCATCAAACGTCCACCCTCGCCCGATTTCACTTTCTTGACGAATTCAGGGACTTTGTCAATGGAACCGATTTCACGAAGCATGCGAAGCACCTGTTCGTTGGCTCCGCCATGCAGCGGACCATAGAGTGCCGCCGCTGCTCCTGCGGCCGAAACAAACGGATCGGCCTGTGAACTACCGACGCTTCTCATCACGTTGGCACTGCAGTTTTGTTCGTGATCGGCATGCAGGATGAACAGGATGTCGAGAGCGCGTTCCAGAACAGGATTCGCCTTATACTTGGGCTCCGTCATCTTGAACAGCATGCTGAGGAAGTTACCCGGGTAGCTGAGTTCGTTATCGGGATATACATATGGCTGACCCAAATGATGCCGGAATGCGAATGCCGCGATAGTGGGCACTTTTCCGATCAACCTGTAGATTTGCAGCTGTCGTGATTCTGCAGAGAAGATGTTCTTCGCATCGGGATAGAACGTCGACATCGCCGCGAGCGTGCTCACGAGCATTCCCATCGGATGAGCATCGTAATTGAAGCCATCCATGAATTTCTTGATGTTCTCGTGAATCAGCGTGTGGTGCGTAACGTTGTAGGTCCAAGTGTCAAGCTGGGTTTTTGTCGGGAGCTCACCGTTCAGGAGAAGATAGGCGACCTCCAGGTACGTGCATTTCTCTGCCAGCTGGTCGATGGGATATCCGCGGTAGCGGAGAATTCCCTTGTCACCGTCGATGAAAGTGACCCGGCTGATGCACGACGCAGTGTTCATGAATGCCGGATCATACGTCATCATCCCAAAATCGTCATCTTTGATTTTGATCTGACGGAGATCGGTGGCCTTAATTGTGTCATTCGTGATCGGCAGTGTGTATTCCTTGCCGTTCCGATTATCTTTAATGAGCAGAGTATCAGGCATAGAGCGATTCCTCCTTTACCTTGAAATGAATGGCTGCTTAGCTTTTCGAATTGCTGTTACGGTTTATGATGTACTACAATCTTTGCATTCAATAAATCATTACATCACAGGCAGGTGACACCCCTTTGATACATCAAAGCGGGGCGCGCTCACTCGAAAGATTTTCCCAATTTCGGCAATACGCCACGAATTAGTCAAGGGAGGAGCTGGGATGGCCCCCTTTCTTTGCTCAATTATCGTGCCATCCAACCATTTGTGGAAGCAATAAACAACACGTGGGTGTTGGTTATTTCTACTTCAATTCCTTCTCATTCGTGCTACTGAATGGGCGCTTGATTCTCACAAATGAAAGAGTTTTGCCAGAAGCGGGTCGGCAGAGAGCGCACCCGAGGTTGACATTCGACATTCAGAACAGTTTCGGAATGAACATCTTCGACTCAGCCATGTAGCGTACATACTCCTCACCGAATTTCTCGATCATTTCCTTCTCTTCCCTCAGCGCAGTTGCCACCAACGCGATGAAGTTCACGACTCCCAGACCTACGGCAATTCCCGTCGGATCCTTCAGACACACGCCGCTTCCAAGCAACATCAGTGACAAGTACATGGGGTGGCGTATGTGCCGATAAATACCGCTCGTCACGAGTGCTCGAGTGTTTTCAAACTGGCTTTGGGCATGGCCGTGGAGCTGGAGTGAACGAAATCCCAGAGAAGCCGGCACGATCGAGGCAGTGAGGAGAATCCATGAGATGATTTGTCTTGCAGAGAACGGGTCAGTGAACCACCGTTGCCAATTCAGGAACACCAGGATCAGGATGCACTCAAATGACACCAATCGATAGAGTCCATGGTAACGTCCTGCCTTCAACGACACGCGCCAGGAAGCGACGATGAGCGACAACGTTCCAATGGCGAGAAGGGTATATTCGATGGGGCTCATGGGCTCAGAGGGAAACGCGGGGGACCATTCACTTTCGGACCGGCTGTCTGATCACTGTTTTCATTTTACCCGGACTCACCCTACGGCGGGCGCTGAGATAGATTTCGTGGTGCTTCCCGCCGAGCCTCAGCCCACGCTCGGCGGCGAATGAGTGGAGTTTCTCGATTGTCGGCCCTTCCGCTGCAAATGGTCCAATATGCATAATTTGCACCGCCAGCCTCTCTTCATACGATTCAAGCCTGATGTGCTCTAAGAGCTCGAGCTCCTTTTTCTCCATCGCGAGCGCCAGGGCTTTCTTGAACCGCGCCTTTGTGACGAGCGGCGGCTGCATGATCATCAACGTCCATTTCCAATCGTCTCTCAGTTCCATGCGGAAGGCCTCAAGATTCTCAGCCCACCATAGACCCTCGAGCGGCATCACAGGATAGTCCACACTCGCCGTCTTTTTGATCATGAACTTCAGTGTGTAGACCGCGGCGTAGAGCGCCTGCACAGCAAGTGGAAACAGAGGAGACGAATTGGGATCACCTTGTCCGTCAATCATGAGATATCTGAATTCCGGCACCCGGATGATCTCCGCTTCCCGTGCCGACGGGGCGTACAAGTCCCGAAGGTCTTGTTTCAGGTCAAGTCGTTTCATGGTTGTATTCGCTCCTCATGGACTTATGCCGGATCCATGAATCGATCCCCGGCAGGTATCAATGAGGGATATTTGCCTATGAGCCGCCACACCCATCGATGGACCCGATGGATTGATTCCACAGGTTCCGAAAACATCAGGATGCACTGGCCGTGAACGACCTTCATCCCTTCCTGCTCGCAAAAGCGAAGGGCCGCGTACGACTGTGCCCCCTGCTGCAACCATATCCGCGTAATCCCGGCGGCAAGCGCCTGGTGAAGGACGATTTCCGTTTGGACCGAGGGGAGGCAAATGACCAAACCGCCGACCTTTTCAGGTAACGCTTGCAGAGAAGGATAGCATTTCTCCCCTTCGATCGCTTCAGCACTCGGGTGAACCGGAAACATCGTGTATCCATTCCCCTTCAACGATTTCAGAATCGCGTTGCCCATTTTCTTTCCACTTCGCGAAACACCGGCGATCGCAAGCGTCCGCTGAGAAAGGAACTCATGTACATCTGGAAGTGTCGATTTCATGTCAACCTTCCTGGGATTGTGTTCAAAACCTGAATTAGCATTAGACAGGAACAAAGCCGCCCGGTGAATTCCCGCCTGGAGTCAGGACGGGTTATCCGACGCGGGCTTGTGGTAACCTTTTGCCCCATGGTACTGTTCTTTCAAACCGAACGCAATGAACGGGCGACAAGTCCATGAACAGAACAAGGCCGGGAAGGATTGTCCCTCCCGGCCTTGTTGCAAGAATGAGAACGCTCTGAACGCTACCAGTATTGCATACCTCGCGCGGTGATCGGCCCTCAGTTCCTTTTGATTTCCTCGAGAACAGTGCCGGCAGCATCGCGAATGCGTACGATCAAAGGCATCTTCCCCGGCATCGAGTGTGTCGCGCAGCCAAAACATGGGTCATACGACCTGAAGGCCATTTCGATCTTATTCAGTGTGCCCTCTGACACCTCGACACCCTTTTTGATCAATCCACGCGCAGCCTTGTTGATCGACATCGATATCGGCGCGTTGTTGTTTGTCGTACCGACGGTGAGATTGACTCTCTTCAGGATCCCCCTCTCATCCGTTGTATAATGGTGTGTGAGCGTCCCGCGAGGAGCTTCGACAATGCCCACTCCTTCCGTCGGCGTCTCCGTCGGAATCGTTCTGAACTTTGTGCCGGTGATCTCCGGATCGCGTACAAGGTCCAGCGCCATCTCAGCAGCACTGAGGAGCTCGATGATTCGTGCCCAATGCATTGCAAGCATCGCGTGCACCGGCTTTCCGCCTAGCGTAGAGTACATCTTCTCGTACTCTGCCTGTGCGAGCGGAGTCGGCATGCCGTCAGCAGCATTCAGTCTGGAGAGCGGTGCGGCATGATACACGCCGCTCTCGTTACCATCGACAAATCCTTTCCATCCCACGCTCTTGAGGAACGGGAATTTGAGGTACGTCCATGGTTCGACATGTTGGGCAATATTCTCGAGGTACTCGTTCGGTGCGTACTTCACCAGTTCTTTCCCGTCCGGACCCACGACGCGGACCTTCCCGTCGTAGAAGTTCACACGATTCTGCTCGTCGACAAGTCCGATGGAGTAGATCTTCATTGTAAAGGCGTCGGAGAGAATCATGTCGACGTACGCCTTGTTCTTCAGGACGATGTCGTTGAACACCTGCTGTGTAAACCTACCAAATTCGACGAACCAGATGCAATGTTCCTCGATCTGTTTTCGTACCTCTTCGGTGATCCCCTTGCACGCAGCACCTCCCAGGAGTACGTCGAGGCACTGACCCGTTCGGATATGCCGCTTGCGAAAAAAGTCGCTCAAAAGGCATATTGCTTCCTTGGACAACGTGAATGCCGCAAGCTGGGATTGGAGGGTAAAGAATGTGCAGGCGAGTGCCCCATCGTGAAAAAGGAAAAGGCCCGTGCGAAGAGCGGAGCGGCAGTCCGGCGGTTGTCAAGTGACGTTATCGACGTCGACCTTCCATTCAATCTTTCCGAAGAAGAAGCTTTCGACGTCGATGCTGCGCTGCAGAAAATGAAGCTCCGCAATTACGATCTCGTCCTCCTCGATCTCAGAATGCCCAAACGCAGCGGCATGGAGGTCCTGAAATCGATCCGAACCCAGTGGCCCGACATCCCGGTCATCATGGTAACCGGGCACGGCACTATCGAGACAGCGATTGAAGCGACCAAGCTTGGGGCGTTCAACTTCCTGCCCAAGCCGTTCACGCCGACCGAACTCACAGCAGTTGTCGTCGAACCGCTCGCGGCCTGACCATAACACGACGGGTGGGTGTCCGCAGGCTGAATCGCAGACATCCACCCGTTCACTTTCAACCGACCCCCTACCCCCCTTTTTCTGATTTGGATCCGGCTTGTTCGGCACGGACGAAATCGATTGTCTCGACAGCATGCCGCAGATGCGGTATGACAATACTCCCTCCGACGACAAGACCTACATTCAGCGCATCGTACAGTTCTTCGTCCTTCCATCCCGATTCCACACATTGTTGCAAGTGGTAGTCGATACAGTCATTGCAGCGGAGCACCGTGGAGGCGACAAGGCCAAGCAGTTCCTTCGTTTTGCCGTCGAGCGCCCCTTCGCGGTACGCCGCCGTGTCGAGATTGAAGAATCGCTTGATCCCGAGATGGTCAATCTCGAGAATTCTCTTATTCATCCTCTCCCTGTGCGCTCGAAAATCATCCAGGCGTGTTCCCATTCCCTCATCCTCGTCCATGTTGGGATTATTGAAAAAGCTATGGGTGGAAGAATGGCGATTCTCCGTCACATATTCAAGGGAATGCTACAGTGCAGCAGGATATCGGGAGGTACCTGATGGGGAAAGCTGTAGGAGCCTGCTCTGCTCAGAACTCCACCTCGGCGCCAACGACCGGAAAGAAGGTAAACTGATAGACTGTTTCGACCGTCCCGTCGCTGCGGTGGCTTTCGTAGTAGACGTTCTTGCTATTAAAGACGTTCATAAGGGCTACGTAGAGATTAATGTTCCACCGATTGAGGTAGAACCGGCTCAGCCATTGAAGATCGAGCCTGGTGTAGCCGGGGTACCGGGCGCCGTTTTGATCCCCGGTGGTGACCCAGGCTCCCCGGGACCACTTGACTCCCCCTTCACGGCTCTGTTTCCAGGTCACGTATTCCATAGGTGTATAGGGTCGGCCGCTCTGATATCGATATTTGAAACTTATTTCCATTTCATCAGAGAGCGGAAGGGCATAAGAGGGATATCTAATGTAGAAGGGCGCCCGGTTGAGCCATCTACGTACGCCTTGAACGACTTTTCCTGCCAATGCAGTGAGAATCACAGGGTAGTCGTACTCCGACGAGTAGTCTGTTCGAATCCGGGGAATCCGCGGGTCCGTTTCGCGGGAGCGCGAGAGCGATATACTCAGCGTCCCGAAATAGTCCTCTACCTGTTTTTGTTCGAGGAAGAACTCGAGCCCATAAGAAGTACGCTCGCCTATCGGCCGATAGCGATCTGACCAAAACGTGGCGAGTGATGAATAGATGAAATCCTCCGATACAGCGAGCTGCCGATACTTTTTGTAGTATCCTTCAATGCTGAGTTTGAGCCCGCGGTCGAGGATGTGTTCGAATCCCAGGACATAATGATCGGCGAGCATGTTCGCCAAGTTCTTGTTGTATCCGATCTGGCGGCCGTCTCCATAGAACGGAAAGGGGTGCGTTTGATAGTATCGTCCGAGCGAAAACGTCACACTCGTCAGCGCAGGCACGATCTGATACTTAAGGCTCATCCTCGGAGAGAAAGATCCCTGGCCTGAATATGTGAAGTGGTCATACCGCAATCCGAGCATGAGAGAGAAGCGCGGTGTCACCTCCATTCGGTCGCTCGCGTAGAAATAGTATTTACTGACGTCGCCAAATCCCTGACGGTCGTGATAGATCCACCCGGGATCAACGACAGGTCCGGTTTCATACAAACCGTCGCGGTCAAGATCATAGCGCGTCGAGTCAGGCGCGACATAGACATCATTCCTCCAGAGCGTTGCAGTGCTTATCTGCGCTCCGACTGAGACCTCGTGACGGGGATGGAGACGATAGAACAGGTCGTACTTCAATCCGGCGAATGACTCGGCTGCATGGTTGCTGTATGAATTGCCCGTATTGATGATGTTCGATGAAAGCACTTCCCCCTTCGAGCCGCGTTGGCGGACGGCGAATTCCTCACGCACATCGATGTCGGTTGTTGTTCCTGAAGTATAAAGCGTCAGAATCGAGTACCCGTTCCTGCCAAGGAGGCTGCGGAGGTTCATTCCTGCCGTGTACTGCCTGGTCACCGGATAAAGGCTTCCGACGCTCGACGAATCTATCATGTTCTTACGCAGGTCGTCGGTTTCTTTCGGATCGCCCGCCAGGTTGATACGACTGTCGCCATAGAGCACGTTGAGACTCAGTTTGTGTGTCGGTGAAAGGTCGTAGACGACTTTCGCCTGAGTGTCCCAGTATTTTGGAATTGCAGTGAGCGAAAGAGCAGAGACGCCGACGATCCGATCAAGAAACTCGAGAAGGCTGTTTCTGGCTGAAACGATGTACGACCCCCTGCCGGCGGCAAACCCTCCTTCGATGAGCGTACCGATCCCCGCCATGTTGAAAGCGGTTTTCGAGGCAATCGGCTTCGTTCGATCTCCTTCCCGAACCGTCACACTCATCACCGACGAAGTCTTGTCACCGTATTGTGCGGGGAAACCTCCGGACGAGAACTGCACATCCTCGACCATGTCGGCGTTGACCATGTTTATCGGTCCAGCCGAATTGAATTGATTCGAATAGTGATTGATGGAGGGAATCTCCATGTTGTCGAGGATGGTGAGATTCTCGAAGGGAGCGCCGCCCCGTACGATGAGCTCGTTGATGTTATCCGTCGAACTCGCTACCCCCGGAAGGTTCTGAGCGACGCGCTGCACATCCTGAACCCCGCCGGGAGAGCGCAGGACTTCAGATCGGTCGAACGAATTTGAGCTGATCGGGGACATCTGCTGGCCCCGGCTGAAGTAATTTGCCTGCACCATTACCCCCTGCATCTCGATCGCCGTTTCGTCGAGCTTGACGGTCAGCGAGACGGCCCTTCCCGTAGAGACGACAACGTTCGTGACAACTTGCAGAGAGTATCCTACCGCAGAAATCTCAAGGCTGTACGTCCCGACTTCCAGGCCTCTGATACGAAAGTTGCCATTCACGTCGGTCGCTCCTCCGATGCCCGGCTTTTGCCGAACGACGACATTCACCGACGGAATCGGCTCAAGGGTCTTCGAGTCAAGGACCTTGCCGGCGATATCACCTTTGAATGCCTGCCCAAGAGCCGGCACGGCCAGGACCAGAAGCACCAAGACGAGAGCGGTTTTCATCAATACGGTTCTGTTGGGATATTCTCGGAACAGAATGGACGGTAGCAAAGGTCAGGACCGGGGATTTGTCCGCCTGTTACCGGTCGTTCTCGGTATACTACGATGGACTCGTCGGACAGTTTCGGCGGACAGCCCGGGGAGATCACATGAAATACTTGTGGCGGGCATAGACCGCGTCGCCAAACTCTTGCATGAAGTGCGTTTCTTCTTCGTTGAGCGGACCCTGCTGCAAGGCTGTCAGGTTTTCCTCAAGCTGCCGTTGATTGGATGGAGCGGTCAGACAAACGTGGACGTGGGGATTCGACAGCACAAAACGATAACACATCCCGGCGTTCGGGATCATTGCCCCTTTGGGCCACCCTTTCGGGCGTCGGGTCAGGGCGGTCCAGCGGGTGGCAGTATAGGAAACAACTCCGGGATTGTGCTTCTCCAGATGCGGGAAGATGTCCCGCTCCGCCCCCCGGTGCGCTGCGTTGTAGCGCATCATCACTACATCCATGACGCCGTCTGCGGCCAGCCTCCCGACAAGGTTTCTATCGTGGCACGACAACCCGATGGCGCGGACTTTCCCTTCTTCACGAAATCGCACGAGCTCCTCCACCACCTTCGGCGGCATCTCCTTCTCCTTCATCACTCCCAAGAACTGGAACACATCGATATAATCGGTTCTGAACTGACGCAGGCGCTTCTCGAGCGTGCGGCGAAGATTCGGATATCCGATGATAAGATTGTATGCTCCCGTGGCAAGAATGTACTTCTCCCGTCTGGTGCCGAACTCTTCCCTCAAAACCCTGACGAGCTGTGTGTCGAACCCGTAGCCGAAGAAATAGTCAACTCCCTGCCCGATTGCATATCGGATCGCACGGTCGCCGGGACGGTAGGAAGCGCTCAATCCCAGGCGGCACACACTCATGTTTGTCGAACCGAGGATTGCACGATCGAATCGTTTGGTATTCGTCATTGTTCGCTCCATTCAGATCCGGACATTCAGGCGGGCGATCGTTTTCGCGTGGAATCGCCGCTCCTCCAGGTCAGATCGCGTTCCAACTCAGCGCAGATGCTCTCCACGACTCCGGGAATTGCGTCGTTGACTGCGGGAGTCATCGTATTACCATAGTCGAACCGTTCGCCTTCGACACCATAGATAACCAGCTTCTTCGGCAGCCCTCCTTGAAGGCGTGCCAGTTCCAGCAGATTACGAAGAGACAATCCGTGTGTGGATCGGGGGAGGCCTGCCGGAGAGAAATACTCGCCTTTCGCCTCGATGCGATGGATGGTGCCCGGTGTGGAACCAGACTGAACGGCATCGACGATGTACGCGGTGGCGACGTCCTGAAGATGATCGAGGAGCTGCGTAAGATCATCGCGAAGCTCGACGAGTTGCACGCCGGAGATGTTGCGGCTTCCAAGCATTCGCAGCACCGCCAGCCCCACGCCGTCATCGTTGCGGAAATCGTTGCCCAATCCAACGACCAAGGTCTTCGGCTTTCCTTCTGCAGATCGGTTGGCCATCAGGCCGGCTCTCCTTCGGAATCTTTCCGGACTCCGGAGCTGGTCAGTCCTGGAGCTCGCGGATTGCCATCACGCTCCTAGGCTCTGCAAACGCAGCAATGACCGGCTTCGCTAAACGGCGGAAGTCTTTGAATTTCATCCGGATCGCCTTGGTGTGCGTGCAGGCGTTGAAAACGATTTCCTCGTCCCCCGCAAGCCCGTCCTCCACAAGAACGGGGAGCCCGTAGAGATTTCCGAAGGGCGGCATAGCGCCGAGCTGACAATCAGGGAACAGAAGGCCCAGGTCTTCCTCATGGGCGATGTGTACGTTTTTCGCAGCGAACGTCCTCTTGAGAAGCGGCTGATGAATCCTCTGATCAGCCCGCAGCACAGCCATCCAGTAGCGGCCTTCGATCCTGATGAGGATCGCCTTCGCCATCTCGCTCTCCGGGACTTTGGTGCGGGCTGCAACTTCGTGGGCAGAAAATGCGGGATCGTGTTCGAGAACCTGAAATTCGATATTGTTGCTGTTCAAATAGCGGAGAAGATCCGTCAGCTTTGCCATGAAAGCCTCCTTGGCGTTGAAAAGAAGCTCCTGAAAGGTTTCCCCCTCCCGCACACTTCGTACGGCAGATCGAGATATTGGCTGCTACTGGAATTCGAGCCGGATAAAATGCGTCGCACAGGAAATACATGGGTCGTAGTTGCGGATCGCCTGCTCGCACTGCCATGTGAGCTTCTCCTGCGTCAGGTTGAGCCGGGCGGGGACGAAGTCCCTCAAGTCAAGCTCCATGCTCTTCTGATTCTGGGATGTGGGCGGTACAATCTTCGCCTCCACAATCAACCCTTTGTCATTGATCCTGTAGCGATGGTACAAGAAGCCGCGTGGTGCCTCCGTGCACCCGTATCCGACGCCGGGTCTCGGCGGCACATCGATGGCCGGTTTCTCAGGCGTCTCATACTCCTGAATGATCCGCAAAGCCTCTTCGCAAGCGAAGACGGTCTCGACGCTGCGGACGATGATACTTTTGAACTGATTCTTCACAGGCGGAACTAGTCCGACATCACGGGAAGCCTGCTGCGCTGCCGGCGTCAGCTTGTCGAAATTGAGGTTGAACCGGGCAAGCGGTCCCACGAGGTAAGCGCCGCGGCTTTTCATCACCGAGTGCAATGCGTTCGAATGCGATACATGCTCTTCGGCGAAGTGGTTCTCGTATTCCGAGATTGGAATATCAAGTCCCCGGTTGGAAACGAGCTTCCCTTCATTGAACGGGTATTCCTCCTCATGTCGCAGCGCCACGAATTCATACTCCCGCTCGAAATCCGGAAATGGGAACGTCGCTGTCAGCTTCACAGTTTCCAACGCGGCATCACGCGCCCATTTCAGCCGGTCAACAAGCTCCAGGAGTTCTTTCCTGGTCGGCAATTTGTAGAATCCGCCAAGACGAACGTTGATCGGGTGTATTTCGCGACCGCCGACGAGCGTCACGAGTTCGTTGCCGATCTTCTTCAGCTTTAGCGCCTGTTTGACCGCGTCACCGTGATCGCGTGCCATCTCGAGAACATCCTGATATCCCAGGAAATCCGGCGCGTGCAGCATGTAGATATGGAGAGCATGACTCTCAATCCATTCACCGCAGTAGATCAGCCGGCGCAGGGCGCGGAGCTGCCCGGTGACCGACACACCGCAGGCCGATTCCATGGCGTGGACGGAACTCATCTGATACGCGATGGGACAGATTCCGCAAATGCGGGCGGTAATATCCGGAGCCTCCGTGAAATGGCGGCCGCGGAGGAATGCCTCGAAGAACCGGGGAGGCTCGAAGATGTCGAACTGAACTTCTGATACGGTCTTATCGTGAATTTTTATCCGGATGCCTCCCTCGCCTTCAACGCGGGCGAGGTAGTCAACCTTGATGGACCTACTTTTCATGGGCTTCACTTTCTTTACGGAACGGTTCAGCGTACGCGTTGTAGCTTCTGAAGAGGCGGAGAAGATCAGGATTCTTCATCCCGAGACTCATCCAGTACGCCGAGAGGGACGTCGTGTTCGGAGTCTCTTTCGGCCCGAAGCACCCGTAACACCCACGATGATACGAAGGACACAGGGCGTTACATCCCGCCTGCGTCACAGGTCCAAGACACGGCGGACCGTGTGTTACCAGACCACAGACCGTGCCTCGCCGCTTGCACTCCACGCACACGCTGTACGTGGGTGTCGCGGGCTTCCGGCCGTTCAGATAGGCACTCAGCACCTCAACGAGCTGATGCTTGCTGATGGGACAGCCACGGAGTTCGAAGTCTACGAACACGTGGTCTGCGATGGAGGTCGATTTGTTGAGCGTCTCAATATACGACGGTGTTGCATAGACAATCGAGGTGAACTCCCGGACGTCCTTGAAATTGCGCAACGCCTGGATGCCGCCCGCCGTCGCGCAGGCACCAATGGAGATCAGCACCTTGGAGGAGCGCCGGACCTGGTGAATCCGTTCGGCGTCATGGGGTGTCGTGATGGAGCCTTCGACAAGCGACAGGTCATACGGGCCCTTCACAACATGCCGCGAAGCTTCGGGGAAATTGGCAATCTCAATATTTTCAGCTACGGCCAGGAGCTCGTCTTCACAATCCAACAGGGTCAACTGACACCCGTCGCAGGAAGAGAACTTCCACACTGCAAGTTTAGGTTTGCGTTTTTTCTTCATACTCGATCAGAACATTTTCTGAACATTAGTGTCATGACATCGTAAGCGCTTACCCCCCCGATGCCGTCTAGATCTCCCACTTTACCATCAGGTCCTTGATCTGTGGATAGCGGAACACGGGTCCGTCTTTGCAGATGAAGACAGGTCCGAATTGGCAATGGCCGCACAGGCCGATGCCGCATTTCATGTTACGCTCCATCGAGAGGTAGATGGAATCGGGATTGACCCCTCGCTTGATGAACTCGATCGTCGTAAATCGCATCATGACTTCCGGGCCGACAATCATCGCAAGCGTATTGCGCGAATCGAAACCCGCCTTTTGGATAAGCGTCGTGACGACCCCCACGTTTCCCCTCCACCCCGCAGAAGCGCGATCGACGGTAATAAACACCTCGAGGTCGAAGCGCGCACGCCATTGCTCCAGTTCATCCTTGAAAAGGATGTCCGAGGGGGTTCGCGTTCCGTAGAGAAGCACCACTTTGCCGTAGCTCTCCCGATGTGACAAAATCTCGCAGAGGGCAGGCCGAAGCGGAGGAAGTCCGATTCCCCCTGCGACGAAAACGACATCCTTGTTTCGGGCTTCAGCCACAGGCCAGGACGTTCCGAAAGGCCCGCGAATGCCGATGACATCTCCGCGGCGGAGTTCGGCCATGGCTTTCGTGACAGCGCCGACGGCCCGCGTCGTGTGCACGAGCGTGGAACCGGCGGGGTCGCCGCTTATCGAGATCGGGACTTCACCGACACCGTACACATAGAGCATGTTGAATTGTCCGGGAAGAAACTCGAAACGGGATCGACCTTCGCGGGGATCGAGCTCAACCGTGAAGGTGTCCTCCGTTTCCCGCCGGACCTTCTTGATGACGAAGGGACGGGGAAGCATGGGGCTTGCCGCCACTTCGGTTCGATCTGATGATAGTTCAAGAACGGACGCCATAGAGATCTAGTAGTTGTAGTCGGGTAGTTTCGAGACGATGTTCCAGAAGACTGGAGAAGCGTTTCAAAAGTTCGTATCCAAGGTTGTGGTCCTCTTCGCACTTGCGGCGGAGACACTTGCCATCGAGTGCGATGGCGCGGGTCACATCCAGAACCTTTGCATCAAACACATAGTAGTATGGAGGTATCAACCAGGACCATCCCAGGATATCACCCTCACTCAGCGTCTCGACCGTAATGTGGCCGCGATCCGGGGAGAAGAGCTGGAGAGCGATGCGCCCTTCCCGAATGAGGTAGAACTGATTCGCCTCGTCCCCCACCCGAAAGATATTCTGATCCTGTTCGAACCGCACGTTCGAGGCGCAACCTGTCACGAGCGTTAGATACTCCGGGCTCAGATCTTTGAAAAACTGGTGCTGGGCGAGAATGCGTTCAAGGGTTTCCATGGGTCCTCTCCTAAGTTGAGCTCTTACCTCTGGCGTTTAACAGATAGGTCTCTCGAATGACTCTGAATTCTTCGGTGATATCAATCCCAACCGGGCACCAGGTAATGCATCGGCCGCACCCAACACAGCCGGTTGTGCCGAACTGGTCCACCCATGAAGCAAGTTTATGCGTAATCCAGTGACGGTACCGAGCTCTCGACGATGGCCGAACACTTCCTCCGTGAATGTAGGAAAAATCAAGAGTGAAGCAGGAATCCCACTTTCGCACCCGATCTGCGACTGATCCTGTAAGGTCGGTTACATCCTCGACATTGGTGCAGAAGCATGTCGGGCAGACCATGGTGCAGTTGGCGCATGAAAGACACCGCTGGGCGACGACATCCCACCGCGGATGTTCCGTGTTCGAATACAGAATCTCCCGCGTTTGGTCCGGCTCCAGAGATCGACCCGTCAGCTGGGCTGCCGCGCGTATAGCGTGTTCGGCACCCTCGATCTCTTCGTCCTGGGCGGGCCGGCGGGTCACACTGCTCAGAACGGCTTCTCCCTTGTCTGTACCGACCTCGACGAGAAGATAGTGGCCGTGATCGATCACCTCGGTGATTGCCAGGTCGAAGCCTACCCGTGCGCGGGGTCCGGTACGAAGAGAGGTGCAGAAGCAGGTTCCGCCCGCGCGCGTACAGTTCACCGCGACGATAAAGGCTTGATGCCGAAGCCGTAAGTACGCAGGATCACGGTACGCCCCTCCGCCAAACACCTTGTCCTGGATCTGGATGGCGCTGAGATCGCACGCGCGCACGCCAAGGAAAGCATACCGTTCAGAGCTTTCAGGACTTTCGATATCTTCGGACACCTCAAAGGTCTCCCCCCTTTTGCGGGCAGAGAAGATTTTAAGGGTCGGGGGAAAGAGAAACTGCTTCCAGGAATGGGGACCTACGGAGGCGCCAAAGAAGGTCTTCTCCGCTTTGTCCACAAGGCGGTACTTTGCAGGAGACTGCTCGTCAGTTTTCCCGACGGGCAATTCCGACGCTGAGGTTATTGTATCGAGGACGATAGCCTCACCCCGGAGGGTGGGACCTATGACCGTGTAACGTTCTTTTTGAAGTGATTGTATGAGTTCGTTGAGTGCATCCGGTTCGATCCGATACATCCGTGATGTTGACATTGGAGTCTGTCGGTTATTCGGTTTGGTGTGCTATGGGTGACCTCAGCGCACCGGAACGCTCATCCTCCTGCCTAGATCTTCTGGAACTTCTCCTTCGGTAACTTACAGACAAGACATGAGTCCATCTTGTCTGATCCCACGATGTAGCCGCATTCCGGGCACATAACATAAGGCAATCGGGCAAAGTTGGTTTCCATTTCAATGGCTCTGCTGAGAAGACGGGCATGTCGCTCATCAGCTCCCCGTGACCTTCTGAAAAGCTCTGCCGCCTCGGCGAACTGTTCATCGATCGCCACCTTCTCATACGTTGCGAGAACAGACTGCTCAACCGCTTCGCTGCTCGCGGCACGCTTAAGATACTGGCGAGCTTTCCCAACTGGCAACGGTTCGGCGGCTGGAGCAGTAACTTCTACCCCTTTGGTCTTTAGGAGCGATGCGAACATGTCCGCATGTACTTTTTCCGAGCGTGCCAACGCTTTGAAAAGAACTGAGATATCTCCCAGGTTTTCCTTCTGCGCCTGCTTGGAGAATTTGTCGTACCAGTCAATATTCTTCGCTGCGCCAGCATACGCCGTTTTCAGATTCTCCATCGACGCCGAAGCAGCAGCTTGCTGCGCGACCTCTGGTTTTGCTCCTTCTCCTTCCTTTTTCTGACAGCCACTGATGACAAGGGCCATGACAAGGATTGAAACGAGGACAAGTGAGATATGAAGGAACAACTTTGAAGCACTCATAGCGATCCCCTCCGAATGAAGTGAGTTGGTTTATCGCCATTCCTGTTCAAACCAAAGTCTCCGCAAGAATCATTCCAATCTTTCATGCGGAGATTGGGCGAGAAGCAAGGACGGTGACTGACAACAACGAGAACATCTCTTCAGTTTTGCGAAGTCGGAGCCTGGATTTCGCAAACCGGATAAGACCTCCCGCGCGAGCGGCTTTCTCAAATCTGCGCCTCAACATTCACGATCGAAGCACGCTGCGGCCGGGAGACATCGGCTCAAACCGGATGCTACGTTGTCTCTGCTCCCTGCAAAGCTCCCTTGAATCGTTCGACGATCTCAGATCCCTTTGAACCGGATTTGCTTTGCATCTGCGACTCGTAGACTGCCATTGCCGTGATGTTGACGATGTCGCTCACATCAGACCCGGGGATCAGCAGATAAACCGGCTTTCGCATTCCGACAAGAATCGGTCCGATAGCTACCGCACCGCCCAATCGGGCGAGGAGTTTGTACGCAATGTTCGCGGAAGTAAGATCCGGGCAAATCAGGACGTTCGCCGATCCCTTGAGACTCGTGAACGGGTAGACTTCCGAGATAATGTCGGGAGACAGCGCAGTGTCGGCCTGCATCTCGCCATCGACGATGAGATCGGGAGCGCGTCGTTTCACGATGGCGGTCGCCGTTCGGACTTTTTCGACCGAGGGATGATTGGAGCTGCCAAAGTTGCTGAACGAAAGCATGGCAACACGCGGCTCGATATCAAACTGCCGCACTTTTTCAGCCGCGAGCAGCGCGATCTCTGCCAACTCCTCCGCTGTCGGATCAATATTCACCGTCGCATCGGCGATGAAGATCGTCTGATTCTTGAACACCATCATGTAGAGGCCGGCGATGATGCGAACCCCGTCTCTCTTTCCGATGATCTGAAGAGCAGGCTTCACGGTGTCCGGATAATGCTGAGTCAGACCGGAAATCAGCCCGTCGGCGTCATCCATGTCGACCATCATCATGCCGAACACATTGTGTGTCTTCATCCGCCGCTCTGCGTCTACGCGGGTCAGTCCTTTGCGCTGGCGGTTTAAATAGAACCCCGTAACGTATTCATCGAACCTGGGGGACTTGCTTGGATTGACAATCTCCGCGCCGGTCAGGTCGAGACCGAGGTCGGCAATTCGCTGCCTGATGCGGGACCTGCTGCCAAGAAGGATCGGTTTGGCCAATCCTTCATCGAGCATCTGCTGTGCGGCCCTGAGGATCTTCTCTTCCTCACCCTCCGGGAACACCACGCGCTTTGGTTCGGTGCGCGCTTTGTGGATAAAGAAGCGCATGACTTCTCTGGACTTGCCGAGGCGCGCTTCGAGCGAATCGCGATATTGTTCAAAGTCTTTGATGGGAACGCGCGCCACACCGCTCTCCATTGCCGCGCGGGCTACCGCCGTGGCCTCCCAAATGAGGACGCGGGGATCGAACGGCTTCGGGATAATATATTCCTTCCCGAACTCGATTTTTTTGCCGCCGTATGCCCGGATCACTGAATCGGGGACTTCCTGTTTCGCCAGCTTGGCGAGCGCCCGGGAAGCGGCGATCTTCATTTCGTCGTTGATCATCTTTGCCCTGACATCCAGCGCACCGCGGAAAATGAACGGGAAGCCGAGAACGTTATTCACCTGGTTTGGGTAATCGGACCGGCCCGTCGCCATAATGACGTCATCCCGGGCAGCCAGCGCATCTTCATACGAGATCTCCGGATCAGGGTTCGCCATTGCGAAAACGACAGGATGATCGGCCATCGAACGGATCATCGCTTGCGACACAATGCCTTTCGCCGAAACGCCGCAGAAGACATCCGCACCCTTCATGGCGTCCTCGAGCGTCCGGGCATTCGTATCGGTAGCGAAATACTCTTTGTACTTGTTCATCCCTTCGGTGCGTCCTTTGTGGACAACGCCCTTCGTGTCAACAAGGATCATGTTTTGCCGGAGAACACCGAGCTTTTCATACAACTTTGCACAGGCGATGCCTGCGGCACCGGCGCCGCTGAAGACCACCTTCACTTTGTCGATCTTCTTGCCGACAACCTCCAGTGCATTCACCAGCGCCGCTCCGCTGATGATCGCTGTACCGTGTTGATCATCATGGAACACCGGTATGTTCATGACTTTCTTGAGTTCCTCTTCGATGTAGAAACACTCAGGCGCTTTGATATCTTCCAGGTTGATGCCGCCGAATGTCGGTTCCAGCATTCTTACTGCCTTGATGATGTCATCAGGATTATGCGAATCGAGCTCTATGTCAAAGACATCGATGTCGCCGAACCTCTTGAAGAGGACTCCTTTCCCCTCCATCACCGGTTTGCCGGCCAATGCGCCGATGTCGCCCAGTCCCAGAACCGCGGTGCCGTTGGAAACCACCGCAACGAGGTTCCCTTTTGCCGTGTAGAGATAGGCATCGTCGGGGTTTGCGTGGATGTCAAGACATGGCTCTGCGACTCCCGGAGTGTAGGCGAGCGAGAGGTCACGCTGAGTCTGACATGGTTTCGTCGAAACGACTTCGATCTTTCCTCTCCTACCTTGGGAGTGGTAGTCTAACGCTTCTTGTTTGCGAATCATCGGGAAGCTCCTTTCGACCGCTGGGAGGATTTGAACTTTGGAGAAGACTGCTGACAGCTTGGACAAAGCTCTGCGAGAGGGTTTTTGATCAGGGCTCGCTTCGGGATCGCCCTTCCGCATCGGAGGCAGAGAATTGGACGCCCTTTCCCTGTCTGACGAAGCAATTGCAGCTGCGTCCCCACGAGCAACATGCTGGAACATCGCTTCGTTTCGTCGGCGTTGCACTGCCTGACGGGGAGCTCGCACACAGCACAGATGTATCGCTCCCCCTCCTTAAACGACGCCGTTGGTGGCGTTACCGCCATCTCGGTCAACGTCGCTTTGAGCTTCCGCATCGGCGATGAACCCCGACGCTTCTTCGATGTTTTGGCCACTTGTGATCGGTGTTTGTTTGCAGAATTGTGACTAGGATTGTTTGAACCGGTTGAGAGCCTTCATGTAGTTTGCCCGCTCAAACGCCGCGGGGTCTGCCACAGAAGCCTGGCTCATGCTTCCTTTCATTTGCTCTACGGAGAGATATTCGTGTTCCACCATCCACTTATTCAGCCCTTCGAGAACCATGGTCAGATGCTTCGGTCCATGCTTGAGAAGCGCGGAACACATCATCGCAACATCCGCGCCGGCCATGATCAACTTGATGACATCTTCCGCTGTGTGCACGCCGCTCGTTCCGGCGAGACTGGTTTTTACCATGCCATGCAGGATTGCGATCCAGCGAAGCGGAAGCCGGATGGCATCGGATGTGCTCAGCAGTACGTTCGGAGAAACTTCCAGCGCTTCCAGATCGAAGTCGGGCTGGTAGAACCTGTTAAACAGCACGAGACCGTTTGCCCCTGCCTTGTCGAGGCGGGCGGCAACATTGGCGAACGAACTGAAATAAGGGCTCAGCTTCACCGCCACCGGGATACGCACTGCCCGTTTGACGGCAAGGAGGACGTTCACATAGCGCTCTTCCACCTCCTGACTTGACAAAACGGGGTCGGTCGGAATATAGTAGATATTCAGTTCGAGTGCATCCGCACCGGCCTGCTCCAGTTTCTTCGCATAGTCAATCCATCCGCCCGTGGAAATCCCGTTGAGGCTGCCAATAACGGGGATTCCGAGGGCTTGTTTTGCACTATGCAGAAGCTCCACATACTGATCCGGTCCCAGATTGTACTCCTCCGGGCGCGGGAAATAATCCATTGCTTCAGGCTGGCTGTGCGATCCATATTCGAGGTAGTGCTCCAGCTCGGCGGCGTCGTGAGCGATCTGCTCCTCGAACAACGAGTACATCACAACTGCCGATGCCCCCGCATCCTCGAGGCGTTTCATGCTGTCGACGTTCCTCGAGAGCGGACTCGCGGAAGGCACGAGAGGATTCTTCAGCTTCAGGCCGAGATATGTAGTTTTCAGATCCATAGTTCCAAGTCCTTCATTCAATGTCTGAGGTGATAGTCTTTTTCAGGAAGTGTGCGGTCCCAAACAACCCTCACGGCGTCGGCGGCTTTTCTGCCGTCGCCTTCTCTCCATCACCTCCCGCAAGCTGTTCGTACATCGCCCATCGATTCTTGATATCTTCGGCTGCGAGCTTGTTCAGTTCGGTCGCACGCTCGGGATAAATCTTCTCGAGCATGTTGAACCTGGTCTCCAGCGACGTGAAATCGGTCAACGGAAGCTTCGGAGCCTTGGAATCGAGCTTCAGAGGATTCTTGCCTTCCTTGACCAGCATCGGGTTGTAGCGGAAGAGCGGGAAGTAACCCGTTTCCACCGCAAGCTTTTGATTCCTCATGCCTTTGGCCATGTCGATACCGTGGGCGATACAATGGCTGTACGCGACGATGAGCGATGGGCCGTCGTACGCTTCCGCTTCGAGTATCGCACGCACGGTTTGCGCATCATTGAACCCCATCGCGATCTTCGCGACATACACGTTGCCGTACGTCAGGGCCATCAGGGCAAGGTCCTTCTTCTGCGTCTGCTTGCCAGCTGCGGCAAACTTCGCAATCGCCCCGCGGAATGTAGCCTTCGACATCTGGCCGCCGGTATTGGAATAGACTTCGGTATCCAGCACCAGGATGTTGACATTTCTTCCGGACGCAATCACGTGATCGAGTCCGCCGTAGCCGATGTCATATGCCCATCCGTCGCCGCCCATGATCCAGACGCTGCGCTTCACGAGGTTGTCCGCGATACTCAGCAGATTCCTGGCTTCCGGCGTCTTGACGTTCTGGAGCTTCTCCTTGAGAATCTTCACCCGCTCTCGTTGCTCGTAGATGCCCGCTTCATCGGACTGATTCGCAGACAGGAGCGCCGACGCCAGGTCGGTTCCGATCTCGGTTGCCAGTTTCCCCACGAGTTCCCACGCCATCTCGGTCATTTTGTCGATGGTGAGACGCATGCCGAGTCCGAACTCTGCATTGTCTTCAAACAGGGAATTCGACCATGCCGGTCCGCGGCCATCCTGATTCTTCGTCCAGGGCGTTGTCGGCAGGTTGGCACCGTAGATCGAGGAGCAGCCGGTCGCGTTTGCCACCACTGCCCGGTCGCCAAACAACTGGCTGACCAACTTGACATACGGCGTCTCTCCGCAGCCAGAGCATGCACCTGAGAACTCGAACAACGGCAGGAGCAGCTGAGATCCCTTCACCGTGTCAGTCTTGACCGTCCGGCGATCGATCTCGGGAAGACTCAGGAAGAAGTCGAAATTGGCTCGTTCCAGTTCCCGGATCGGCGGCTGCGATTTCATGTTGATCGCTTTCACCTTCACCTGCGACTTGCTCTTCGCCGGGCAGACTTCGACGCACAGCGAACAGCCCGTGCAATCCTCAGGGGCAATCTGCAGGGTGTATTTCATTCCCTTGTATTCCGTCCCTTTGTAGTCCATCGACTTAAACGTCGCGGGAGCATTCTTGAGGTTCGCCGGATCGTAGATCTTCGCGCGAATCGTCGCGTGCGGGCAAACCAGAACGCACTTGTTACACTGAATGCAGATTTCCGATTCCCACACGGGAATTTCGAGCGCTATGTTGCGTTTTTCCCACTGGGCAGTGCCTACAGGGAATGTGCCGTCCTGCGGCATCTGCTTCACCGACAATTCATCGCCCTTCCCGGCGATGATCATTGCTGTAACCTCCTTCACAAAATCGGGGGCCGCATGGGAAACGACCGGCGGCATCTCGATTGTGCTCGTCACCTTGTCCGGGACCTTCACTTCGAAGAGATTGGCAAGCGTCGCATCGACCGCTGCAAAGTTCTTCTGGACCACCGACTCGCCCTTCCTTCCATACGTCTTCTTGATAGAGTTTTTGATGGCGTCAATCGCCTGATCTTTCGGCAGCACGCCCGAAATCGCGAAGAAACACGTTTGCATGATCGTGTTGACGCGACCTCCCATGCCGGTCTGTGCAGCGACTTTGTATCCATCAATCACATAGAACTTCAACTGTTTCTTGATGATTCCTTCCTGGATGTGGCGCGGCAGTTTTGCCCATACTTCATCCTGGCCATAGATACTGTTCAGCAGGAACGTTCCACCCTTCACGACACTCTGAAGCACATCGAATTTCTCGAGGAAGAACCACTGGTGACATGCGACGAAGTTCGACTCCGTGATCAGGTAGCAGGAATGGATTGGTCGCGGCCCGAACCGGAGATGGGAGACCGTGCTCGATCCTGATTTCTTGGAATCGTAGACGAAGTACCCCTGAGCGTAGTTCTGAGTGTCTTCGCCGATGATCTTGATCGAGTTCTTGTTCGCTCCGACCGTTCCGTCGGCACCGAGGCCGAAGAACAGGGCTCGCACGACATCGTCCGGCTCGATGCTGAACGTGTGATCGTACGAAAGGCTGGTGTTGCTGAGATCATCGTTGATACCAACCGTAAAGTGGTTTTTCGGCTGGTCCTTTTTCATCTCATCATAGACCGCCTTCACCATGGTCGGGGTGAATTCTTTTGAAGAAAGTCCAAACCGACCGCCCGTCACCTTCGGGAATGATTTGAACGGCGCCTTCCCGGCTGAGAGGGTCTCGCTCAACGCCGTGATCACATCCATGTAGAGCGGCTCACCGGGCGCGCCCGGTTCTTTCGTGCGATCGAGCACGCTGATGCTCTTCACCGTCGGGGGCAGCGCATTGACAAAGTACTCGGAAGCGAAGGGCCGGAAGAGACGGACCTTGAGCAAGCCGACTTTTTCTCCTTGGCTCACGAGATAATCGACGGTCTCGTGGGCGGTTTCAGCGCCGGAACCCATGATCACCAGAACCCTGTCTGCGTCGGGCGCCCCATAGTATTCATAGAGCTTGTACTGGCGGCCGACGATCTTGGCGAACTTGTCCATGGCTTTCTGGACGATATCCGGGCACGCCGAGTAATAAGGGCTGCAGGCTTCACGGGCCTGGAAGAAGACATCGGGATTCTGAGCAGTTCCGCGCAGTACGGGTTTCTCTGGAGTCAACGCGCGCTGCCGGTGTTTGAACACCAGCTCATCGTCGATCATTTGACGATAATCCGAGTCGGCCAGCTGTTCCATCTTCATCACTTCTGATGAAGAGCGGAATCCGTCGAAAAAGTGGACAATGGGAACCCGGGCTTCGAGAGATGCGGCTTGTGCAATGAGGGCGGTGTCATGGATCTCCTGCACGGAGTTGGATGCGATCATGCCCCAGCCCGTGGTCCTGACCGCCATGACGTCGCCGTGATCGCCAAAGATGGAGAGGGCATGCGTCGCAACGGTTCGCGCTGAAACATGGAACACGGTCGAGGTCAACTCTCCCGCGATTTTGAACATGTTCGGTATCATCAGGAGGAGACCCTGCGACGCCGTAAAGGTCGTCGAGAGCGCTCCGGCCTGCAGCGCACCGTGAACAGCTCCTGCAGCTCCGCCTTCACTCTGCATCTCGGCCACCAGGGGGACCGACCCCCAGATGTTCTTCTTCCCCTGAGCAGACCACTCATCTGCCCATTCACCCATCGTCGAGGAGGGTGTGATAGGATAAATGGCAATGACTTCACTGCATTTGTGAGCGGAGTATGCAGCCGCTTCATTACCATCGATAGTTACCATTTTGCGCTTTATCGTCGAATTCGCATCTTGAGCTGACATCGTCAATTGTGCCTTTCTGCTTTGAATTTTATTTTCAGCCGGTCTATTCAAGACAAGAACTATTCCAGCCAAATGCACAACAAATAGCTCAAAAATGGAGCAAAACCACCGATTTCTTGTCGAACATTCTCACAATCGGGAATAACGAGATGCATTTTGGCATATTGAATAAATGAGAAATCAGGAGTGGGAATGAAATGCCCCGCGCCGATCTTTGATGAATTGCCGACACATGTCAGGCGGGAAAAAACTTCGTTCAGCGTACAAGTCTAATGCAAGACAAGCAACACCCGCCCACGTGATGTGAGTCGACGGGATGTGGCCAATTTTGAGTAAAAAGATATCCAATATCAAATCCAATTGTCTTTCTTCTGGAAGATGATGCCATTTTTTCGTTTCTTCGCTGAGCCAGGAATTATTCCCGAAGAAGGATCCGAGCATGTCCGAAACGCTTACCATTATTGACAATCGCACTGGAAAGAAATTCGACATTCCGATTGAGAACGAATCGATTCGCGCTACAGACTTGCGCCAAATCAAGGTGAAAGAAGAAGAATTCGGGATGCTTTGCTATGATCCCGCTTTCATGAACACAGCGTCCGTCAAGAGCCGAATCACGTATATCGACGGAGACCGCGGAATCCTTGAGTATCGTGGTTACCCCATAGAACTGCTGGCCGAGAAATCGACCTCATTTCTCGAGGTGGCCTACCTCCTGATCAACGGTGCGCTGCCGACCCCCGCACAGCTGGACCAATGGCGATCGGACATCAAGCGCCACACATTTGTCCATGAGAACATCAAGAAACTCATGGCCGGCTTCCGCCATGATGCAAATCCCATGGGAATGTTCATCAGCATGATCGCGGCGCTCTCGACCTTCTATCCGGATGCCAAAGAGATTATGGATGCGCCAAAGAGGATGAAACAAATCCACCGGCTGATCGGCAAGGTCACGACGATTGCCGCCTTCGCCTACACGCACTCCAAGGGCATGCCGTACGTCTATCCGAGCGATGATCTGAGTTACGCGGGCAATTTCCTCACCATGATGTTCAAAATCGGGGAATCGAAATACAGGGTCAACCCTGTTCTTGAACATGCCTTGACCGTGCTCTTCATTCTCCATGCCGACCATGAACAAAACTGCAGCACGAACACGATGAGGAGCATCGGAAGTTCGCATATCGATCCTTACTCGGCGGTCGCGGGCGCTGCCGCGGCACTCTGGGGGCCTCTCCACGGCGGCGCAAACGAAGCGGTCCTTCGCATGCTCGACGAAATCGGCACCGTCAGGAACATCCCGACGGTGATCAAGGATGTCAAAGAAGGTCGCCGCAAGCTCATGGGGTTCGGACACCGCGTTTACAAGAACTACGATCCCAGAGCCAAGGTCATCAAAACTCTGGCAGACGAAGTTTTTGAGGTCACGGGCAAGAACATGAAACTTGAAATCGCTCTTGAGCTGGAGAGGATCGCTCTGGAAGACGAGTATTTCGTCAAGCGCAAGCTCTATCCGAATGTCGATTTCTATTCAGGCTTGATTTACGAAGCGATGGGATTCCCACTCGATTTCTTCCCGGTACTCTTCGCTATTCCCCGGACGGCAGGGTGGCTCGCTCACTGGCAGGAGCACATCCTCGACCCGGAGCAGAAGATTGCACGCCCGCGGCAGCTTTACGTCGGCGAACGAGGCCGGAGCTGGGTTCCTCTTGACAAGCGGTAAGCCGATGTTATGTTGATTGCGGTGGAGGACCGGAGACATTTCCGCTGGCATGAATAAACCATCCCTCTTAATTCTCTCAACTTCAGGCGGCGCCGGGCACCACCGCGCAGCAGAAGCTCTCCTCGAAGCTGCCCGGAACAGTCCCATTCCCCTGCGCGCTGCGCACTATGACTGCCTCGACTTCACCTCGAAGGCATTCAAGCGCTTATACGGCGGGTCATACCTCGCGATGGTCAATTCGACGCCTGAGATCTGGGGATACTTTTACTCGCATACTGAAAAGAAACCCTACTCGAAAAAGGGCCTTCTGAGGATCTTCGACCATTTCAATTACAATCGTTATCTCAAAGCTCTCCGCTCTTTAGATCCCGACCTGATCCTCTGTACTCATTTCCTTCCTTACGTCTCGCTTTCAGAGCGCGACCTTGTGAAGGAAGCTCTGCGGGCACCGTTTGTCGCGGCAACGACCGATTTCGATGTACACCAATTGTGGATCGACAAGCTCGTGAGACGATACTTTGTCCACGATGCAGAAACGGCCTGGCAGCTGGCGTCGAAGGGCATCGATCCGGCCATTATCGGCGTCACGGGAATTCCGGTGAGTGCCGGCTTCTCTCAACGAAGCGAAAAAAGCGCTGCCCGCGGGCGGGTGGAGCTGCCGACAAACAGATTCACCGTCATGATCCTCTCCGGCGGATTCGGCGTCGGGCGTGTTCAGGAGATCACAGGCGGCGTGGTTGACCTCCTCGGAACGTTTACATCTCAGGCGTTTAATCTTATAGCAGTTTGCGGCCGGAACGAAGTCCTGCGCAATGATCTGGAAAACAGAACGCTTCCGCCCAATATTCACGCGATCGTCCTTGGGTACGTTTCAAACGTGCATGAGCTCATGGATGCCGCGGACGTCCTGGTTTCCAAGTCGGGCGGACTCACATCTTCAGAAGCGATGGCAAAGGGACTACCGATGATCATCGTCGACCCCATTCCCGGCCAGGAGATGAGGAACGCCAACATGATTGTCGAACGGGGAGCAGGAGTGCTTGCGCATGATTATCACAACCTTGTCTTCAAACTCAGACAGACGATTGAAGACCCGGGGCATCTCGCTTTCATGCGCGAACGGGCGCTGGCGCTTTCGAAGCCGCACGCTGCAGAGACAATTATTCAGGATGTTGTCCATCGATATCTCAGGCCATCATAACCACATCAACGAAGCGGAGTCATCATGAAAATTACGATCAACAACCACTCAATGAGCTACATGGAGCGGGGACTTCCTCAAGGCGTCCCGATCGTCTTTATCCATGGCTTCCCGTTCAATCACATGATGTGGGATCCTCAGATGAAGGCGTTGCCAAATCACTATCGGGCCATCACGTATGACATACGAGGTCACGGGGAGAGTGCCGTGGGAGACGGGCAGTATTCCCTCGAATTCTTCGTGGACGACCTGCTCGGCCTTCTCGACCACCTCGTCATCGATAAAGCGATCCTCTGCGGACTCTCGATGGGTGGTTACATCGCCCTCCGCGCGTATGAGAGATTTCCCGAGAGGATACGCGCTCTCGTTCTGTGCGACACAAAGAGCGAAGGAGATGCGAATGAAGCCAGAGTGAAGCGAGCCGGCACTGTCCGTTCAGTGAAAACGGCAGGCGTCGCGCAGTTTGCCGAGGATTTCGCAAAACTTGTTTTTGCACCTCAATCATTTCAGACGCATCCGGACGCGGTAGAGGCGATCAAGATTGCGATACGGGAAAACTCACCGATCGGAATAAGCGGCGCAGCACTCGCGCTTGGGATGCGGACAGATACCACCGCCGTCCTCCCCCGGATCAAGGTCCCCACACTTTTGCTCGTCGGCGAGCATGACGCGCTGACCCCACCCGCTGCCTCCGAAGCTCTTCAGCGCCAGATTCCGAATGCGGAGCTTCATGTCATTCCGGCGGCGGGGCATATGAGCAACCTGGAAAATCCCGGTGAGTTCAACCGGCACCTCATCGATTTTCTCAACCGACTGAAATAGGCGCGACCTTCCAACGGTGAGGCACCTTCAAAGCAAGCTGACAACGAGCCGGCTTGCTTTGTCCGGGGCGCCTCCGCGGCCAACCAACATCATGTCAGAGACCCGTCGCCCATTAGCTGAGAAACTCGATACAATCCAAAAGAAGGTCATCGGATGCCGGCGCTGCCCCCGCCTGGTTCGCTGGCGCGAGCAGGTCGCCCGTGAGAAGACGAAGAGGTTTGCCGATTGGAAGTATTGGGGGAAACCAAATCCCAGTTTTGGCGATCCGAACGCAAGCCTGCTTCTGATCGGCCTCGCTCCTGCAGCGCACGGCGGCAACCGGACCGGCAGGATGTTTACAGGCGACCGAAGCGGCGACTGGCTCTACCGCGCCTTGTACAAGGCGGGCTTTGCCAATCAGCCGGAGTCCATCTCACGTCAGGACGGAATGAAACTGAAGGACTGCTACATCACGGCGAGCTGCAGATGTGCTCCGCCCCTCAACAAGCTTTTGCCGCAGGAGCTTGCCAACTGCCGCCCCTATCTTCTCGCAGAGCTGCGCTGCCTGGAGCGAGTCAGGGTCATTGTGGGTCTGGGGAAAGTCGGATTTGATTCGGCTGTCGTCTCCCTGCGTGAACTCGGGATGGCCGATTTTGTTCGCCGACCGAGGTTTAGCCATGGAGTTGAATACGAGTGTAAGGGCGGTCTCATCCTGATCGGATCTTTTCATCCGAGCCAGCAGAACACGTTTACGGGAAGGCTCACCGAGTCGATGCTGGATGCGATATTCACCCGGGCACGCGCGCTTCTGCTGAGAGGAGCTCGATGAAGAACGTGTTGGTCACTGGGGGCACCGGCTTCATCGGGTCCAACCTTGTTGAAGTCTTGCTGAGGGAGGGCTGCTCCGTAAAGGTCCTGCGCCGCAAAGAGTCTGACTTACGCGCTCTGGAAGGCCTTGAAGTGGAGTCGTGTTTCGGCGACGTGCGCGATGCCGAAGCGGTCCTGAAAGCGGTGAAGGGTTGCGATACTGTGTTCCACGCCGCCGCGATCATTTCCCATTGGAAGAAGGAACGACCGTTGATGGAAGCAGTCAATGTGGGGGGGACGCGAAACGTCGTCGATGCGTGCCTGAGGTCAGGAGTACGAAGGCTGGTACACACGAGCTCCGTTGCCGCGATCGGATTCCCCGGACACGAGATGACCGCAGATGAGAACACGCAGTTCAACTGGGAACCCTACGACATAGGATACCGGAACACCAAATGGGCGGCAGAGCAGGAAATCGCGCGGGGCGTCAAGCTTGGACTGGACGCCGTCATGGTCAATCCCTCTGTCGTGATAGGACCCCGCGACATCCATTTCCATGGGGGCCAGTTGATCAGGGACATCTACCATAGGCGGATCTTCTACTATGTCAGCGGCGGGATGAGCGTAGTCTACGTCGGTGATGTCGTTCGTGGGCACCTCCTTGCTGCAAAACTTGGACGAACCGGAGAACGATACATCCTGAGCGGTGAGAGTCTCTCCCATCGTCAGATTATCTCCACAATTGCCGAGGTCGTCGGAGGCATCAAACCTCTGTTTCGCATGCCGTCGACTGCCGTGACGGCGCTCGCCCTTGCCTCCGAATCAATCGGAGCTCTCCTGAACAAGAAACCGTGGGTTACGAGGGAATTGTTCGCAGGGGGCCGCTTCCGCTATCACTTCAGCTGCATGAAAGCTAAGTCAGAGCTTGGCTACTCCTCCATCCCCTTCCGACAGGCCGTCGTAAACACATTCGAGTGGTACAAAACGCACGGCCTTCTCTAAAGCGCCCTCGCGTAATCTTACGTAAATCAAAAACGTAACACAGAGAGACACGGAGGGCATTATCTCTGTGGAACTCCGTAATCCTCTGTGGCACTCTGTGTAAAATCAAGAGCTTTTTCAAGCCTCACCAGAAACAGAAACTCCGTCCCCCGCTCGAGGCGAAGGACGGAGTCGCTTTTGTAGAAACCCAGAATCTATTGCACAACGCAGTTGAAGCTTATGTTTCTCTGCCCGAAATCCGGCGAAGTGATTACCAACTCGACCGTCAGGCCTTGCCCAACGGTGTTCGCGGATGGCACAGACAGATCGTTCACAGTGAACGTGAAGTCGGTAGTACCAGCTCCCGGGAACCTCGAACCTGGCGAATTGTCCATAGTAAACGGGCTGTTTGTTGTGAAGTATGCACCCGACACGCTGAATGCGACTCCTGAAACATCCGTGGTATACCTTATGGTTGGTGTAATCGTCGTTCCGACGCAGAGCGGGTTTCCGTTTCCATCCGTCACTGAAAATGATATCGGAGCTGAACTAAGGTGACTTGGAACGATCACCGTGGCCGCCGGGGGCAAGCCGGTGACGACAATGGACCCTTGGTTCCAACAAACCAAAACGCTGTCTCCAACCCTCTTCCCGGATCGTCCCTGAGTCGTTGCCCAAACCCAGAAGTATCCTTTACGGGGGTTGCTGACGCCGACAACGCCTCCCATTTCTGAGTAGTATGGATCTGTTGGCGTGGGGACATACGTATAAGGAACGGCTGAGGGCCTCGGATTCACTGTGAGGAGAGATGCCGAAGCCAATCCCTGTCTGTCTGTATAAGTGCCTCCCGATGTAGTTCCAGTCGTCATGATGCCGGCTTGTGAGTTAAAGTAGATAGCCGTGTTTGTTTGGACAGGGTTGCTAAAAGTATCACCCACAGCGACTGAGAAACCGATTCCGCTTGAAGATGAAACGGTCCCAAAGGAATATCTGCTTGGAATCAAAGTAAAATGTGCTTGGTCAGCAAAACCCGCATGGACAGTCAATTTCACAGGCTGCGACTGAATAGTAATCCCGCCGGCCAAAGCGATTCTCGTAACAATCGTCACCACGCCAGCCTGTGTCCCGCTTACGATGGAGGCACGTAGCTTGCCGGAGTCGTCTGTACTGTCAGCGCCCGGAATTACGAGGGGTCGGGTGCCACCGCCGGTAAATCCATTCGGCTCGAAAACTAGTCCGTACTGCGCGTACGCTTTCTGTGACCTGTCGATCGGCACACCCAGCGAATCCCGAACCTCATACGTAATCACGGCGTTTTCCACGTTGCCGACACCGGCAACATAGAGATCCGAGTTCGTGATTCCCAGGAAAGCGATTTGAGCGGGTCTTCGAGCCGAAGGTGGAACGGTAGTCGAGACCTGAGGTGAATAAAGGATTCCATAGAACTTGCGCACAATGGTCCCCGACTCTCCGCTCACCGTCACTGATATGGCAAACTCGCCGCTCGGGCCGCCGTTACTCACGTTGTCCGCAATGCGGAAGCGGTACCGAGTAAAGTTTGTCTTATCCTGTGTATCCGGTGTTAGCACATTGACATCGCCGCTCAGCAACAACCCGCCGGCACCCTGTCCTGATGCAGTTACGGAAATCGTGTGACCCTGTGAGAGGGGATTGCCGTTGACGTCAGCAACAACATAGTCGACATCAAAGGACGCGCCGTCGAAAATTTTCACTGTATCGTTCGGCACATTCGAAAGAGCAACTCGCGGAGCACCGGAGAAGAGGAATGGAATATCCTTCTGAATCGATACGCCTCCCTCGCCCACTGTATGGACAGTCACATGGCCCATGCCCGCGAGGCCGCCATCGCTAGGGAATGGATTTCCCCCCATCAATCCGACTGTCGCGCCACCTAGGGCATCGGTCCGAGCCGACGCCTGAACCAATCCACCGGTGGTGGTAAAGTAAAGGGCCGTTCCAGGCTGTACCGGGTTGCCAAACTTGTCACCAACTTGCACGGACACAGTTCCCACCGTGCCGGGCTCTTCTCGCCAACCTGACATGTTAACACGACTCAGGCTCGCAGTAAAGTGAGCCAAGTCCGGAAGCCCTCCAAAGATCGTCAGTCTGACTGGTGTAGATTGTATGATCCGGCCCGAGACGTTCGCGCGCGCCACAATCTGAACAACGCCCGCCCGATTCCCCGCATTGAACGTCGTCGAAACCTGCCCGGAGGCATCCGTCGAGTCCGCCGTTGGGAAGAGGAATTCCCCGCCACCGATCCCACCGCTCGGTGTTATGGAGAAAGTCACATACGCGCGCTTTCGAATCTCAACTGCTGTCCCAACAGAATCCTTCGCGACAAACGTAAGTCTGGTAGTCTCAACTGCTCCAGTTCCCGTCACGGAGATTTCCTGAGCAGACACTCCCAACAGCGTGAGGCTTGAGGCATATCCTGACTGGGACGTCGACGGGCCAAAGATCGGCGGCACGGCGTTGGTATCTGCCAGTACGAATCCCGGGAACGTCGTGGAGAAGTTTCCATTCGGACTATTGACAGCAATCTTGAACGTGATGCTTCCATTCGCCCCTTTGAGTTTCTTGTCGCGCACCGTAGCCTTGAATAACGTCGTGCTTGGATCGTTGCTGTCTTCAAGTGTCTTTGTAACATCGCCGAAGAGCGTCAGCTCGTCTGCACCCGGACCTTCGACCGTGAGTGCGATGGATGTGCCGGCCACCAGCGGGAATCCATTCGGGTCTTGAACCCTGTACTCGAAAGTCGCCGTTCCGCTATCGGGGACAACCACCGTGGTTGAAGGAGTAAGGATACGCGTCGGACCGGAGAACAGAACCGCGATGCTCTTCTGGATCACGACGCCGCTGTCACCGATTGTCTTTGCCGTGACGATGGCAACGGAATTCTCCGGACGCGGGTTACCTGAAATTAACGCTACCGTCGCGATGCCATCTTTGTCCGTAACCGCGTTCGGCTGAATGATGCCGCCCGTCGTGGTGAATGACACGGCCGTCCCGGCCTGAACCGGATTCCCTTCCTTGTCTCCGACTATCACCATGATCGACGCACGGAGATTGTCATACACACCGCCGGCAATGTTCATCGGCAGGCGGCTCAGAGAGAATCTCTCCGCCACCGGTAATCCGCCGGAGATCGTTATTTTCACCGGGCTTGACTTGATGACCTTGGTCGTGCCAGGCACGGTTCCTGAAGCCACTACCTGGAGCACACCGGCCTTCTTGCCGGCAGTCACCCGGGTACCGACACGCCCCGTCAACAGGTCTGTTTCGCCGGAAACCGGGAACACGTATTCCTCGCCTCCCGGTCCGCCAAGGATCGCGAAGTCCACTTTCAATTTGTTCACCCCGCCGATGGGAACGCCCAGAGAGTCACGCACCTCAAAGAGCAGGACGGTCGTTTCGTTGGCGCCCGTTCCTCGAATCGAGACGTTGTCGGTGCTCATCGAGATGAGCACGATGTTGGCTGCGCCGTTCGATGACGTCGTACCCGACGGGCTCGCGCTGTCGGCTTTGACACGCAGTGCGATCGTCGTGTCGATTCCGGGGATCAGCGTAATGGCGGCTGTATCGTTGCCGAAGCCGGCCCGTGTTGCGACGATGCGCGTATG
>DOWV01000400.1:2019-10826 GCA_003519375.1 Bacteroidota bacterium | reverse complement strand
CCGCCGAGGTCGTAGACGATGGCATTCGAAACCGGTGCGAGATTGTCATTCCGCAGCACCGTGCCCCGAACATTGGTGGTCAAGGGCGTGACCACCTGGTCCGGCTCCGTCGGATTCTGACAAGCCGGCTGGAACAGCAGAAGCCCGATAATCCCCCACAACACTAGCTTACGGACGTTCATGACGAACTCCCCAAATACTTGAGTGTATAACCGTTTGGAAGCCTGGTCTCTGCTTAGTTATTCTTTTTCATGATCGATTTCTTCTGCGTGTCTTCGGCATTCTCCTTCAGCTTCTCCTGGATCAGATTGCGCTCTTTGTTGAGATCGCTGATCCGCTGATCGATCGTCGGAACAATTTCGGCCTTCAACAGCACGAGCAACTCCTTGCGCGATACCGACATCTTATCGTAGCCGAAGACGTACCGGAGTCCGAACACCCACCATGGAAGGTCCTTCAGAAAAGGTATCCCTTCACGGGTTGTCGCTTCGTCATTCGAATACAATCCCGCAACATAGATTTCCTCGCCGTTGAGCAGGATGCGCCGTCCATCGGACTGCGTCTTGTTGATCAACGTGCTTACAGCTCCCGGCGTCACGGAGCTTCGCTCCGCGTGATAGGGAAGATCGATGAAATCCGTTGTGCCGTAGTGGTACACTTTCGGTGTGACCTCGAGAATCGTACCTGTGCTGTAGAACCGGTCTATGATGTTCCCGGAGAAATCGCGCTCTTTGATGGAGAAGTCGGTACCGACCTGGAGCCTGCCTTTCGTTCCGGAGCGCACGGTTGTCTGCGGCCTGGCGATGACCTCGCCGAGCTGCTCGCTCTCGAATATTCTGAGTGCTGCGTCGATATTGACGGCGAGCCTCTTTGACGTCGGCGCAACGGTCACGCCAAAAATCTCACTGCTCACATTGGCCGCACCCTGGAACTCGATGCCCAGGTTCAGGTCGCGCCCCCGGAAAATGTTGAAGCTGATGCCGCTCTCTCTCAGCTTGGCCGTATTGATTTCGACGAAGACCGCCGAGATGATCACCTCAGGGATTTTTGAATAGATCGCACCCGAGTCGACAACCGCAACTGCTCCGCCCGGAGCGGCTTCACCGCCCGCCGCGGCGAGAGCCGCCAGCGCGGCAATCTGAAGGTAATCCTCCTTCTCGGCGTACCACAAATTGTTCGTCCGGAGGATGAGCTCAAGTGCATCCCTCCAATACATCGGCTGAATCTCGACGTTAATCGGCGTCGTGAGCGGCGATGGATCGATGATCGGCTTCTTGAGGAACTTCTTCGACAGGACGCTCAACGCTTCAATCGCCTGCTTGTACGGAATATCGGACCTGAAGGAAACAGTCTCCTCCTGAGAATACGTTGTCTTCCCCTGGGCAGCGCGCTTGACCTTTTGCTCTTCCCGGCTCTGGGCCTGAAGGGCATTCACGAGAAGGAGTAGACAGCACGCCGTGAGTATCGTTAGTCGGTTTTTCATGACTCCCTCATTTACCTTTCTTTTTTGCGAAGACCATTGATTTCACGACTTTTTTCACGATGCCGCCTTCATTGACGGTGAATTCCACTTTCCCTTCAGTGGGGCTGATCTTGCTCACAAATCCCCGCCAAACTTTGTCGCCCAGATGAAGAATCGACAGCTCACCATCAACCATGACAAACGCTTTGCCGGGGAGGATCGCTTTGACTTCGAGATCTTTCAGATCAATTTCACCGAGCGGCGGATCCGTTGCGACCTTGCCGAGGATGATCGGGTCAAACGGATCGAAGGGCGATTGCGTAAAGGTCAGAGACTTCGCCGCGAGCGACGTGTTGAGCTCCTGGATCTTCGTGTAGTACGCATGCAATTCCATGGTGAACAGAAGGTACTTGCGTGTATCCTTTGTCTCGACATCGATGTCTTCCTGGCTCGTCAGCTCGATCCAGGCAATTTTGTAGAGGCGGCTCCCGTTTTCCAGGTAGTAAATGAACTTGTACAGGTTCTCGAACACCGCCTGGCCGTCCGTCAGACGGTAGATGTTGTACCCATACGCGCCGAATTCCTTCGAGCCGTCGTACGTCATGTTGAATCGCACAAATTCATTCTCGTTGGAGAAACCGGCCTCGTCGATCCCTTTGCTCATGTACGCGTAGGTTTGCGAGGTGATGTCGAACGGCGGGATTTCCTTGCTCCGGGAATCATACCGGCGCCTGGTATCCGCCAGCTTGTTCGCGAGAGTCTCGACCTCGCTCACCGTTTGCGGCATCTCGACGAGTTCCTTTTCGATTTTCTGGATCTCGGCCATCGTCGTCTTCAGCTGTTTGGGCTGCATGTAGAGCCAGTAGAAAAGGCCGCCGCCCGTAATGAGCACAAACACCACGGCGAGGACGATCGTATTACGTATCTTGAAAGACATAGTGTCTTACCGTTTTCTAGTTGGGGACACGACATCACTCTTATCAATCTGCTCGACGCTCAGATCGAATTCGTACACTACTTTGTTACGAATGTTCGTCGTGCGGACTTGCTTCAGAATTGCCCGTTCGAAAAGACTCGCGAGACGCGAAATGCGGGTACGGTAAATCGATCTGCCATTGATCATGAGTGCGCCGGGGGCTTGTTCATCCCGCGCCATGCGGTATATCCAAAGCGAGTTGAGATCTTCCACGCTGTTTGCCACGTAGTGCAGCACCCGGCTCCACTTGTCACTGCCCGGGGCGATCGAATCATAGACAGTCGCCGCTTTCGAAAAACGATCGATATCCGCGGTGAGCGCTGCCCGCCTCGCGCGCAGGTCCTCCAGATCGCGGAGGTCAGCCTGCTTGCGGACGAGCTCTGCCCGCTGGCGCTTGATCTCGGCGCTCCTGTTTTGGATCGAGGTGATGAAGAAAACGATGGAGCCGATGATCATCAGCGCCATGAGCCAACCGTGCCATGCAAGCTTGAAGGCCTTCTGACCTTCCGTGATCATCACGGGGCAAAGATTGAGCGGGTAGAATCCCGCCTTCTTCGGCGCCAGAGCGCGCCAGGCCGTCGCGATCGGTATCGCATACTCCGACACCGCCTCTCCCACCAGCCCTTCGTAGACGCTCAGATCGAGGTCGGGCGCCTGCAGATACTCCACCGTTGCGCTCGTGAACTGGGGCGCCAGGGATTCGCGGAGATTGACCTTATGGCTCTCTCCGCAAAGGATGATGCGATCAATGCGCGTGAGCGCAATGTTGTCCTGCTCCAGGAGAATACGGCTGTAAATCGTGTTCTCGATGTTCGATGATCCGTACCCTTCGCTGATGATCGGCGCGAAGTGCAGGTAGTTTTTTCCCTGCATGAAGATCAGACGGCTGAAGTCGTTTCCCACATAGACGAGAACGGAGACATCTTCCTCCTGAAGCTCGTACGACGTCCGCACGAGTCCGAGGAGCGCCGTGTCTGCACTATCGATGAGATAGATCTTGGGGAGCCGGTTGCCGATAAACGGCTTTATCTCCCGCAACAGATCGTAGATGTGCATCCCGTCTTCGCGAACGACGCTGAGAAGCCCACCCTGGGCCGTCGGGACGAAATCGAGCGCGTCGATCGGCGGTGCGGCAGAGCGCATCGTGGAGAGTTCCTGGGCGATGTGCTTCTTCAGCTTTGTGCCTTTGAGGCCGGAATCACTTTCGAATTCTTGGTAGGTTACCGCGGGCTCGCTGAGTCCGTAGGAGAGAGTGTACTTCGCCGACGGGAGATCTGTGAGAATGCTCAAAAGGACCGAAGCGTTGTTCTGCCCCTCTTGCTCGGTCATTTCCGTAGGAACGGACGACTCCCCAAATGCTTCTGCCGACATGTCCGTCGTTACGACCGATTCCTCGGAGCCGCCCCCGGGTTTCTCTTCGAACTTCTGGATCAACGCGACCGTCTTGTAATCCCGCAGCGTCACCTTTCCGCCCTTCGTCGACAACTGGACAAACTTGAGCTCCAGGCCGTCGACGAATAACGCAACTGCAGTTTTGCCCTGACCAGGCTGGTATGGCATTTCGACCTTTGCCCCTTGTTGTGATTGGTCCGTTGTGGTGAGCTCTGCTGAAGCTCGATCCAGTGCCGTTTACTCTGTCGGATTCACCTGGAGAAGCTGTTGAATCCGGCGTTTATTGTTCGCGTAGTTGAGAGCATTCTCGAGCGAGATCTTCTTCTGCAGAAAGAGGCGCTTGAGATCCTGCTCCATCGTAATCATCCCCTGCTCGAGACCTTCCGAGATCATCTGGTAAATTTCCCCGGTGTTGTTGTTCTTGATTGCCGCACGGACGGACGGAAGCCCCAGCATGATTTCTTTTGCAAGCACGCGTTTGCCGTCGAGGCTCGGGACCAGTTTTTGCGACATGACGCAACGCAACGTATCCGCGAGACGGTTGCGGACGCGCTCCTGCTCATTCGGCGGAGTTTCACCGATGATCCTGTCGATACTCTCGACGGAGGACGCTGTATGAAGCGTCGAAAACACTTTATGCCCGGAGTCCGTGATTTCCAGCGCGGTCAGAATTGTTTCCGGATCGCGCAGCTCACCGATCATGATAATGTCGGGATCCTGACGAAGGGCCTGCACGGCTCCGTCCTTGAAGCCGAGAACATCTCTGCCCACTTCACGGTGACGGATGATGCAGCGATCCGATTTATGAACATACTCGATCGGCGAAGCGATGATCACAATGTGGGCATCGACGGCATGATTGTTGGCGTCGATAATCGCATCAAGCGTCGAGCTCTTTCCCGATCCCGTGATGCCCGTGACGAGACACAATCCTTCTTTCGTGCCGGCGAGACTGAGCATCCGCGTAACGTTGGGGTGCAATTCCAAATTCTTGTAGGGGCGGACCGTGTTGTTGATGGCCCGCATGTTGAGCGCGACCTGGTCCAGATCGAAATATGCGTCCGCACGGAAGCGCCGAAATTCTCCGTTTTCGAGGTAGAGCATGTACGAAAAATCCAAATTGCGATTCTCATACAGAAATGCTCTCTGTCGCTCGCCAATAACGCTCTGGACCAGAAAGTTCATCTCATCGGGAAGGAATTGGCCCAACGATTTGTCGGCCTTTTTCGATCCGAAAATCCGATACCAGATATTTCCTCCCGAGCCATATCCTCCCATATCAATATCGGATGCATTGTTCGTCAACATCCGCAGGAGGAAGTAGTTCATGAGCGCCCGGAGCTTCCCCTTGTCAGTTTCGTCCATCCTCCCGACGATATCACCAATCATCATTTGTCGTTCCAAGCCGGTCACAGTGGCTGGGAGCTGGGAAGCCACTTCTTTCAACAGTTTTCGCCCGTCCGCCACAAATGGTGGTTCGGGTGTCATCGTCGCAGGTTGTGGCTCGGGGGTCTGAGGTTTGGCGGCGCCTGTGCTCGGTGTAGGTGTCGTCATTCTATCGGCTCGACTGTCGGTTGTGGTCGAACAAAAATGTGAAAAGCAGTGGTTTGCGGTGTTCCCCTATTGCTGTGATAATAAGAAACTCCAAACGAAAATGCAACTCTCTTAAAGAGAAATTTCTAAAGTTTCCCCCATATCATTTCCCCGTAGGGACTTCACGTCCCTCGGAACTGACCATCAGAAACCTGGCAAAAATCGCTCATTCCCACCCAAGGCCAGGTCAAGCTAGAATCTCATCCCTGCCGCCTCTGCCAAAACAGGTGTCCAAAGACAGACATAGATACTATCTTCCTGTAAGACCTGCTGTGACACGGGACAACAGGGATCTGTACCCCGGCCCATCCTGGCGCGTTCGCAGGTCCGGACATGAGCTCGGAAAATCAAAGAGGCATCCCGAGATTCCGGGATGCCTCAGAAAGAGAGTCCACGACAAGCAAAATGAGACTAGTCGTCTTCAACCGTTGAGGAAATGACCTCTTCCAGCGATGTGCTCCCTTCTTTCATTCTCTCCATGCCGGATCGGCGAAGCGTCCACATGCCATCCTTAGCCGCCTGATCACGGATAGCGTCTTCGTCCACCTTTTCACCTGCGTTGAGGATAATCGTCTTGATTTGCTTAGTGAAAAACAGGGCTTCGTGGATTGCGGCCCGTCCTTTGTACCCTCCATTGCACTTGTCACAGCCCACGGCCCTATAGATCGTATGTGCTTTGAGATCTTCTTCAGAGAATCCGAATTTCAGAAGGTCGTCCATTTCAGACGTGTCGACGGGCTCCTTGCAGATCTTGCAGAGTGTGCGGATAAGGCGCTGCGCCACAATGATGTTGATGGCATAGGCAATAAGGAATGGCTCAATGCCCATTTTGTAAAGACGAGCGACCGCGCTGGGAGCATCGTTCGTGTGAAGGGTAGAAAATACAAGGTGACCCGTATTTGCCAGCTTGATTGCCGTTTCTGCGGTAATCTTGTCACGCATCTCACCGACAAGCACGATGTCAGGGTCGTGCCGCAGAATACCACGGATCGACTGTTCAAATCCCATCTTTGGTCCGATTTTGAGCTGCCGGGCTCCTTTGATGATGTACTCGACCGGTTCTTCAATGGTCAAGACGTTGACCGTGGGATCGATCACCTGATAGAGAGCCGCGATGAGCGTCGTGGACTTTCCAGATCCCGTAGGACCTGTAAGGATGATGATTCCCTGCGGCTTGCCAATCGCCTTGTAGAAGAATCCCCGGGCGGGACCCTGCAGACCAAGTTTCTCGAGGTCGGTGATAACTTTACGGTCATCGAGCACGCGGATGACGATGCTCTCGAACTTGTTCTTGAACTCCGTCGTTACGATCGGCATGATCGAGACACGGAAGCGTAATTGGTGGCCATCGACCACCCGCTGGATAAAACCGTCCTGCGACATTTCACGCTCAAACCGATCAACGTTTTTGGTCCTATCTTTGACCACCGCCATAACTGCTTCAGGCATCGTGTTTTCCTGGCAGTGCCAGACCTGAAGGTTACCGTCAACACGGAACATAAAATTGGTCTTATTTCCTTCTGCCGCCACGATGTGAATATCGCTTACGCCCCTGCGGACAGCCTCGACGATGCAACCCTCGAAGAGATTCACCAGGGCGCTCTTGCTGATCTCAGCTTCAAGCGCCTGCTCGTCCACCGACTCGTCGCCCGTGCCGTCGCCGATCTTCACTTCTTCTTCCTGCTGCAGAAGCTTCAGGAACTCATTCTGCGCCGGTACGATCTTCTCCATCAAAGTCTGGAGATCCTTCAGGCGGACATAACAGATCTCGTACTTCTTGACATTGAAGCTTCGGGCGACCACAGGAAGGTTTCGATCGGTCGGATCGGCTGCGATAATCACGAGCTTGTCGGCTTGCCGTTCGTCGTACTTGAACGGGAGCATCTTCGCCTGCACCATCATCTCGCGCTGCTGGTCGGTCAGGGCCTCGACCAGCTTCTTCACAAACGCAATCCGGGCTTCATCGATCTTCTCATCGGCAACGTAGATTTCGCGGAAGGCGTAGAGGTTCGCTACCTCGCGGAAGACGGAGTCATGGTCAGCACCAAACTCCGTTACAAGAATCTGTCCGAGGTTTTTCCTGTTCTTTTTGTTCTCATCCGAATCCTTCATCTTCAGCGACTTCTCGAGCGTCTCGAAGTCGATGATCCCCTTCTTCAAGAGAGTATAACCGATTTTATCAGTTATGTCTATTTCTGGCATAGAGAGACTCTCCTTCTCACACCTTCTCCCGTGACCACCGTTCCGTGGGAGGCCTGCATTTGCTTAGTTCAATCCGAAATACGTCAGCACGTACGTGATGATCGTCCCCGGCGCCTTTGGTTTGATGGTTGCGGTCTCAGAGGAGACAAGCGTCAGCGCCGTCAGTACGAGCATGATGACCATCGAGACGGCGAGCTGGATCGCTTCGATCGCGTTGGCCATCTTGTAGGTCGTTTCTTTCTCATAGTATTCCGCGAGCTGGATCGCGGTGTTCTTCACTGTTCCGGTTTCTGCCCCGGAGCTGAAACGGGAAATTGCCGTCGCCGTGAAGACTCCTGTCGCATTGAACGCTTCGGTCAACCCCTTTCCTTTTTCCAGCATCATCGGAATCGCGATTGTTTTGATCTGATGTTCCATGTACTTATTGCCGCAGGCTTCCGCCGCCATCCGGATCACGTCGATGTTTTCGCCCGACCCGCTGTACAATGCGTAAAAGACGCGGCAGTAGATCTCGATCGCCGTTTTGTGCAGCAGCGGACCGACCACCGGCACCTTGATAATGGTCTTATCCATCAGGAACTTGCCGCGTTCTGTGGCGATGAACCGCGCGAAAAGCACAATAGGTGCTATGATGACGATCGAGAGAGGGATGATGTTCGCCATCATCCAGCGGCTGAATGCGAGCGTCGCTTTCGTCATCGGCGGCAACTCGATCTTGAACTTCTCGAACATCTCTGCCGTTGCCGGGAAAATGTAGGCGACGTAAAAAAGGACGGCGAGAAACAGAATAAACAGTGTCACAAGAGGCATGATGAGCGCGCTCTTGAGATTTCGCTTGAACTGAGCGTTCCGTTCCAGAAATTTTGCAGTGCTTTCGTAGATCTCCGTCATGTTTCCGCTTTTGGAGGCGAGGCCGAGCATGTTCGCCGTGAACTTTCCAAAAACGGCCGATTGCTTCGTGAAGACCTTCTCACTGTCTTTTCCCTGTTTGAGCTCACTGTTGATCTCTTTGACGGCCTCACGTAATGCCGGATCGGTGATGTCGTTCATCAGGAGAATGAGGATCTCATTAAACGGGAGTTTCTGCCGCATCAAGTCCGCGCTCATGCGCACAAACGTGATAACCTCGACCGTCTGTGCCGCCCTCTGTTTGTTTCCGAAAAGTCTCTTGCGAACGTAGAG
>DOWV01000400.1:0-1803 GCA_003519375.1 Bacteroidota bacterium | reverse complement strand
TGAGCTTGAACTTCTTCTCGACCGCCATCTGCGACGCCTTCTGCTTGGCGTCTTTGAACGTGTCGGCACTGATCATGCCGGAAACGGCCTTGCCGGCAACGGTGAGGCCTTCGATCTTGTATTCCGCCATAGGTTCCCCTTAACAGACAATCAACCGAAAATCGGGCTTTCGGTGGTAAAATGTGTACAGAGTATACAATATTTCGCCGTTTCTGTCAAGCAAGAGGCTGCTGTCAGAACGCGTTTACGCGGATAGGGCCACCTGAAAGGGCTAAAAAAAAAGACATCCCGCCACGGCGGGATGTCCTCATAATGCTATGCCCCCAACGGGGACGATCGTTTACTGGAAGTCTCCTGCATAGCTCCAGCCCGTGAGTCTCCCTTCTGCATCGATCGTGACCGTGATCTTATTGGTCGTGTTCTGAGCAGACGTCGCCGTGAAGACGAACGTTGTCGCACTGGCCGCAACTGTGCCGCCGCAATCGTACGTTGCATTCTCATTCGTCAACATTTTTGACGGAATGGAGAATCCACCGTAAAAGCCCTGACCACCGCCCATGGACGAGGGGCGAACTTTGAATTGATACGCCTGAGCAGCAAGGTTGTTCAGGTCATTGATGATAGCGTCACGATTCGACTGAATGCTTTGAGCTGAAAACAGGCTCAAACCGACAGCGATCGCGATGCCGACGATGATAACGCCGAGGATGATGAGAAGAAGTTGCTGCTGGCCCATAAGATGCCCTCCGTTAGATTGTGGATTTGGCTAGTGTCGCCACCGGATTATACAAAACCTGGCGTTGCTTGTCAAGGACAGAGATCACAATGTCCAAGATTTGCAGCTGACTCCGACTCTTGAAAAGGCGCAAAAAAAGGCATCCCGCCGTCGCGGGATGCCTTCGTAATACTACGCCCTGTGGGGGGACGATTGGCTACTGGAAGTCGCCTGCATAGCTCCAACCGGTGAGCCTGCCTTCTGCATCGATCGTGACCGTGATCTTATTGGTCGTGTTCTGAGCAGACGTCGCCGTGAAGACGAACGTTGTCGCGCTGGCTGCAACTGTGCCACCGCAATCGTATGATGCGTTTTCATTCGTCAACATCTTTGACGGAATGGAGAATCCACCGTAGAAGCCCTGACCACCGCCCATGGACGAGGGGCGAACTTTGAATTGATACGCCTGAGCAGCAAGGTTGTTCAGGTCATTGATGATAGCGTCACGATTCGACTGAACGCTTTGAGCTGAAAACAGGCTCAAACCGACGGCAATTGCGATACCGACGATAATGACGCCGAGGATGATGAGGAGAAGTTGCTGTTGACCCATTGTATGGACTCCTTAATTTGGTGGATGAAAAAAGAGAATTAGGAACTCGGTCTCTTTCGGATAGACAAGGGTGAACTTTGCAAGTAGTATGCCATCGGAACAGTTTCGGCTTATCTCCAAAAAGGCCTTAGTTTTCGATACCAGCCGTCACAACCGTCGAAATTTGACAGGAAAAAAATACCTCTCTGGAAATTTTTACCGGGCAAAATCCTTCAAGAGGAAGCACTGACGCATATAGTAAAAAGTGTCGCGATACCTATCTGGAAACAACCCTGTACAAAGGTATTGGTTCCCTGAATACAAATGCGAGCGAATCGTCCCCTGCGATGCTGCGCATAATGGTCAGGGGAAAGCCGTTCCCAAGTATGAGAACGGAGCGCCCTTGAGACCGAAGCTCGCGCGCAAGGGCTCCGCTATCCTTCCCGTCATCGGCCCCCGAGTCCAGGATAACCACATCCCGGGAGAGAATCAACGC
>DOWV01000272.1 GCA_003519375.1 Bacteroidota bacterium | reverse complement strand
GGGGTTGCACTTCCAAACTCAAATCTGCCCGGGAGCGCATCGTCCAGCGAAGGACGCATGATGTAGCCAACGGATTGAGAGAACGGAAAGCCCGACCCAAACTCCCATCTCAACGTTGCACTGAAATTCTTGAAAGGACGGGCAACAGCCATCAGGTTCAGATGGTGCCGTCTGTCATACCTGGGGTAGTATGTCAACCTGCGGTTGTTGATCTGAGCCCAACTCAGAGAATAGGCCGCGTAGAAATCGACGTACGAATAACTAGAACGTGCCATAGCCTCTATTCCGTACGAATCAGCTGTTCCCTGAATGTAATCAGGTTCGGTGACATTTGTCTTGTCCCAGTTATACACTACAAGAGATCCGTAACTCTTGTAGTATGCTTCACTGCTCACGAAAATCGAAGGTCCCGCGTTGCCGGAGAATCCCGCCACGATGTGGTCGGCCTGCTCGGACGGCAGATTTACAGGCACTCTGATCCACCCTTCGAAAATAGACATCACTTCGTCCTCATTTCCGACTGTAAGCATCCGCTGCGTAAAGCGTCCATATGAAGCCTTTGCCTTCCAACCGCCGTTGAGCTCCAGACAAAGGTTGATGCGTGGCTGCAGTTCTCTTGTGACTCCGCCACCTTCAAGGAGCGGCCCCAACTCCGCGTGAAGTCCCACGTCCAGCTGAAGCCTTTCGATTTGCGCCTGATAACGGACCCAACCCGAGAACTCTATGAACGAGCTGCCAAGGTCCATCGGGATCGCCATTCTGTTGAAGAAGCGATAGCTCAGCCATGGCTCACCGAATTCGAAGCCGAAGTAGTACATGTCTTTCGGACCGGCGTAGACCGTCGCGGTTGTTCGAAGGCCGAAGTGCTTCACTGAGGTTGAGGCAGATGTGATGTCAATTGCGGATTTCGCGTTCCGTTCTGCGGAGTATATGCTGCCGTAGAGAATCCATTGGACGAAGACCCGGTCTGTTGGCAGATGAGAACCTGAAATTGAGAACCCGTTGTTTCTCCAATGATAATCGGGCTCTGCAGCCGATGTCGAAATGAGATTGTCGCCGCTTGAAAGGACCGTCAGGTCGAATTTCTGCATACCTCCGGGTTGAGCAGAGAGTTTGAAGATTCCATCATAGAACGACACCGGGAGATGTTGACCCACGATATGACTCAGCGTCTGTGAAAAGAGAGACTTTCTGATATCCAAGAGCCACGATGAGTTTTCGAACGCAGGGCCTTCTGCCTCCGCTTCCGCCGAAAGAAAATTGATATTTGTCCGCGTCGAGAATCGGTCGGAACGCCCATCCCGCGTGACGATGTTGACCACAGAAGACAGCCGGCCCCCGAATCCCGGAGGAAACGCTCCTGTATAGACTTCAACGTTGTCAACGAGATTGGCATTGAATACGCTGTAGATACCCAGGGCGTGAAATGGATAGTACACCTTCATCCCGTCCAGGAGGAAGAGGTTTTGATCGCCCGATCCACCGCGGACATAGAACCGCGAACTAACATCGCTCGTCGAGACGATTCCGGGCACGATCTGGAGAGCATGCAATAGATCTTGCTGAGCGACGCCGGGAATCATTTTGATGTCCTGCTTGTCAAGCACGTGCACGCTTGTTCCGGCGTCTGTGTGAACATGTTTTTTGCTCCCCTGAACAACAACTTCCTGAGTCTCGATGGCCGTTTGCGCCAGCTGAAAGCTGAGCTCGCTCGATTCCCCCGGCTTGAGCGTCACCTTCTTGAAAGCCCTCACATAACCCATGACGCTGGCCGAAACTTCATATATCCCCGGCGGAAGTTTCGGTATCAGGTAAAAACCCACACTGTTGGATGCGGCTCCCCTGTTTGTACTCTGCACTGTGATGTTCACGAAAGGGACTCTTTGTCTTGTCAGACTGTCTGTCACTACTCCGTATATGTCGCTTGTCTGCGCAGTCGCCTTCTGACAACACACAGCTAGAACTGTGACCAGTACGATTTCAAGTAGGTTCTTGACCTTCATGGCATCTCGCCGTCATTTGCCATCAGGATAAAAAACGAGCGAATCCAGAGTATACCCACCGACCACGCCATAGCTTCCGCCGGTAATCCTTGGATACAATGGTTGTTCCAAGCGAATGGAGCGCGGATCGCGATCGACCCGTGAGGCAAGACAGTAACTGTAGAGGTTTGATTCGACTTGGACAACCTCAAACACAACCTGTCTGAAGCTGTTCGCAGCATACCCCCGTTGCGCAATATCCTTGAAAATACTCTTGAGATATCCAATCTTCCAGATCACGAGGAAGGCATCTGACGTTGTGCACTCAGAAAGACCAGGATATTGTGGAAACAGGATGCTGTAGGTGGAGTCTCCGACCGAGACCGGCAGTTGAACACGAATCCGCTCCCAGTGAGTGCCGTTGAGAACGTCAAAGACGAGAAAGAGTCTGGCGATGTACCCTTTGGCAACCGTTGACAGTTTCATGCCGAACTCAAACAGGCTGTCGGAATGATACTGATACGGCTGGAGTAATCGGAAATAGGCTCGCGAGGTCATGTAGAGCGTGGGTTTCTCAGGCAAGACGACGGAAGTAGAAGCGACGCCACGAGACTTTGAGTCCACGGAGAGCACATACTTCGTACCATATCGGGGGGTGAACAAGTTCGCTGCGTACAACCGCAATGGAAATTTGAATTCACTGGTACTTGGTCTATGGAGAATTGTGTCACTTAGACGATAGCTCTCGCCCGGGCCCAAGATGGTCACAATAGCATCAGACACTGAGGCATCAGTCGAATAGAACTCACTCGTCCCGAAACTACTCGGCAAGAGCGGTGTTGTGACGCTTACAAATTGCGTATTGCGGTCAGTCGAGAGAACGGAAAACACGACTAGATGCGTATCGACTGGCCCGCGGGGGTCAAATGG
>DOWV01000138.1:1234-3939 GCA_003519375.1 Bacteroidota bacterium | reverse complement strand
CCGAAAGGCTTTCAGCGGGCCGAATTCCTGCAGGAAAAAGGATTTATCGACATCGTCCTTCACCGGAAGGATTTGAAGGAGACGATTACGAAGGTTCTGAACATGTTGCAGGATTAGTGAGCCCTTAATCCTGAAAAGAATCGTCACAAAGTCACTAAGTCACAAAGTCGAAATTCAGATTCTTAGTGTCTTTGTGACTTCGTGGCAAGAGGAATAGATACTTCCGTTTCCCACCTCACGATGACGAATCCGCCCACAAAAGCTTCCCAACGTCCCCTAGCGGCAGTGATCATGGCTGCAGGTCAGGGAAAGAGGATGAAAGATCCTTCCCGGGCCAAGGTCCTGTATGAGCTCAACGGAAAACCGATGATCCACTATGTGGTCGATCTCGCGCTCGAGTTGGGGACCAAACCGGTTGTTGTCATCGTCGGCCATCAGCGCCAACTTGTGATTGACTATCTTGGCAAGAGTCATCCCATGGTCGCCTGTGCGATCCAGGCTGAGCAATTGGGCACCGGGCATGCCGTGATGCAGGCCGAACCGGCTCTCGAAGGTTTCCGCGGCGATGTCGTGGTGCTTTCCGGGGACGTTCCTTTGCTGACCAGGAAGACGATGGAGAGTCTCATAACGCATCACCGAACGACCGGTGCAGCAGCAACCATTCTGACTGCAATCATGCAAGATCCAACGGGTTACGGGAGAATGATCCGAAACGCCGATGGATCCGTCAAAAGGATTGTAGAGCACAAGGATGCTACGGATTCGGAACGGGCCATCAAGGAAATGAATTCCGGAATTTACGTGTTTGACAAGGAGAGGCTTTTCGAGGCGCTTCAGAATATCTTGCCTGACAATGCTCAGCACGAGTACTATTTGACGGACGTCTTCGAATTCTTCTGGAAGAAACAATGGACTGTTTCGGCGCTCGTTGGCGACTCCGTGGATGAAATTCACGGGATCAATACCTTTGAGCAGCTTGAGCAGGCACGGGGGATTCTCGCATCCCGGGCGATAGCTGTGTAGCGGCTGCCGGCCGGGCAGCCTTGACAATCACTCTACATTTGAGTATCATTCTCCCAGAATTGGTCATTGTTATGGAGGAATCGCGATGAGGAAGATAGTGGGTGGAGGGCTGGTTGTTGTGCTGCTGTGGTTCTCGACTGCCTCGGCGCAGTTCAAGTCGACCCCGGAATCCCGGCAAAGTGTTACAGGTTCTCTCCTCCGTCCCGATGAGGGGGGGATTCTCTTCAACCTGTTCAACCCCAACAACTTCAGCATGCATCACAGCTTCTCGCTTTCGTATCTTACCGGCGGGGGGCAGGGGTTGTCGATGGGTGTCTATACGAACAGCATGATGTACAGATTCTCCGATGATCTGGACGTTCGGGCGGATGTCAGCCTGATGGCATCGCCGTACAACACGCTTGGCAAGCAATATCAGAACAGCCTCAGCGGCTTGTTCCTCAACCGCGCGGAGCTGAACTATCGCCCGTGGAAAAACGCCTTGTTCCAGATCCAGTACTTCCAGCTTCCCCCGAATTATTTCATGGGGTACGGAAACCGGTACGGACACAGTTTCTTTGATGGTATCGATCGATACCAGGACGCAACACACTAGCGCTGGCCATTGAACAGTAGCATTTCTTTCTTACCGAGCGTGGATGATCCGCGAAGCCGGATAAGCGCTCGGTTTTTTTGTACCCTCAATCCATGAACGAGTATCATCAGACCGGGGAGAACATCCCGGAAGAACACAATCCGGAGACTGTCGCCCCGGGCTCTCCGAAGCCGAAACCGAGGCGGAAGTCTTTCAGTTGGAAGGGCGCGGGCTCCAACGGCCTGATCGTAGCGTTCGCCGTCGTTGTGCTGTTCCTGATCTGGTCGTTCGTGCACCGGATGTTTATCGACCCGCCGGTCGAACCCGAAATTGTGAAGGGCGGGAAAGCGCACACGATCCAGCTTGATGTGTTAAACGGGTCGGGTACCCCAAAACTGAGCCAGCGGTTCACAGATTACCTTCGCTCCCGCGGTTTTGATGTGGTGGAAATGGGGAACTATAAGGATTCCCGGGTCGAGCAAACCCGCGTCATCGACCGGGCGGGAAACCTGGCAGCTGCACAGCAGGTTGCCGAAGCGCTCGGTGTTCCAGCAGAGCGAGTCACGCAACAGATCGACCGCACTGCCTATCTCGATGTCTCAGTCGTCATCGGGAAGGACTACCGGTCTCTCAAACCTCTTCAGTAACGAGACGGAGGAACTCATCTTGACTTCGAGAACTCTTGCCAAGAAGGCCGCGGAATTTGCGCTCTCAAAAAAGGCGTCCGATGTCCTTCTCATGGATCTCCGGAAACTCAGCGCACCGGCCGACTTCTTTGTCCTTTGCTCGGCCGATTCCGATACTCATGTGAGAGCAATCGCGGATGCCGTGCGTCATGGAACGGACGAAATCGGCGTGCGTTTATGGCAATCGGAGGGGTTCACAGGTATGACCTGGATCATTCTCGACTATGTTGATGTCGTCGTTCACGTCTTCAAGAAGGATGTTCGATCGTTTTACAACCTTGAGCGCCTGTGGGGAGATGCCGTGTTGACCCATGTCGCAGATACCCCGCCCGAACCGAAGGCGGCCGCAGAAACGATCCGAAAGCGACCCCGGAAAACGGCAGCGCGAACGACAAAGAAATCCCGAACGCCGAAGTAGAAAT
>DOWV01000138.1:0-1065 GCA_003519375.1 Bacteroidota bacterium | reverse complement strand
GGCCAAACTGACGTTTGAAAAGCCGCGCGTCGAAGCGCATGGCGATCTCACGACAAACGTGGCCATGCTACTCGCGAAATCCCTCGGCAAAAATCCGAGGGTGATCGCGCAAGAAATCGTCTCCGCCCTCACGATTGAGCCGGAGAGTATCTCGAAGGTGGAAATCGCAGGGCCGGGATTCATCAATGTTCGGTTCACGGAAGGATTCTTCAACCGGCAAGTCGCTGTCATTCTCGGGCAGGGAGACACTTTCGGCCGTTCGGATGTCGGAGCAAAGAAGAAAACCCAGGTTGAATTTGTCAGCGCGAACCCGACAGGACCGCTCAGCGTCGGCCATGGACGTCAGGCGGCCATCGGTGATACGCTTGCCAATTTGCTCGAGTGGACCAACCATGATGTGACGAGGGAGTACTACTACAACAATGCGGGCCGGCAGATGCGTATGCTGGCAGAGTCAACGTATGCGCGCTACCGCCAGCTTTTCGATTCCGTATACGCCTTTCCTGACGACGGATATCAAGGCGAATACATACGGGAAATTGCCGAAAAACTGAAAGAGGCAAAAGGCGACAGCCTCTGCCGCCTGGAAAATGATCAGGCAATTGAACAATCGAAAGCGTATGCCGAGGCGGCCCTCTTCGAGGCCATTAAGAAGGTGCTAGGCCGCATGGGTGTCCATTTCGATGTATTCTTCAACGAGGACTCCCTCTACAAGGATGGGCTCATCAATGAGGTGGTGGCAGAATTCCGCCGTCAGGGTCTGGCCTACGACAAAGACGGCGCGGTCTGGCTCAAGGCGACCGCACTCGGACTTGACCAGGACCGGGTCATTGTGAAGAGCACGGGGGAGCCAACATACCGGTTGCCCGATATAGCCTATCATCGGGAGAAATTCCGACGGGGATTCGAGCTTGTTGTGGATGTCTTCGGGGCGGACCACATCGCCACCATTCCCGATGTTCTCGCCGGCGTCCGTGCTCTCGGGTACGACCCGGAGAAGGTCAAAGTGGTTATCCATCAGTTTGTGACGCTGATGAGGGATGGCCAGCAGGTGAAGATGTCGAA
>DOWV01000320.1:2616-2899 GCA_003519375.1 Bacteroidota bacterium | reverse complement strand
CATCGAAACGAATACAAGCAGAACAGCGGTACGCATAAGACAGTCCTCGCTAAGAAGTTGTTGAATAGATATCGTGGAAAAACTCGCCTCCCCGGCGTGCAAGCAGCCCGCGAGGGAGCCGGTTTTTCAGCGTTCGTGCATGATGCTATCCTATGCCATCCTCGTCGATTCACTCCTGAATCAGAATCCGTCAGTCGAGATTGTATTCCAACTCAAAATGACAACCTTCTCGATTGGCCAGATACACTCCTCTTCCGTGAATACCTTCGAGTTGACCGGTGCC
>DOWV01000320.1:0-2546 GCA_003519375.1 Bacteroidota bacterium | reverse complement strand
ATGTCTACTTCGATTCGACCCCAACATATATTTCTTCAGACCGCCGTGCATGACGCATAGCGTGTGCAGTTGCCCGTCATCTCAGTAGAGTGAGTCTCTTTCACCTTTGATAAAGCCAGGCTTTGGAGCTCGTGATCATTCGCTGATCATTGCCGCCTGTAATAAGAACTTGACCTTCAGGAAGCAGAATTGCATCGTGCTTGTGCCGACGCGCGGCCATATTGCCTGCGACGGAGGACCTTCCTGTCGATGGATCATAGAGTTCTGTGCTGGAGTAAACAGTAATGTCGGCTCTTCTATTGCGATGGCCTCCTGCGATAAGAACTCGCCCGTCCTTCAAGAGCGTTGCAGTGTGAGATTCACGCGCGCTGTTCATACTTCCAGTCGGGGTGAGTCAATCTCGATGCGGGCATCGCGGACAACAGGAGAGTCACGATGAGAATTTCAATGACTGTTTTCATTGCCATTTCTTCGTCATGATGCCGCCTGGTGAAGAGTGGTTGCGTGCCAGCGTATGAGATTAGGTAGCGACGCGGCGCGTGCGACGGGGGGAAAATCGAAGGGCCTGTGATACTGGCACGCTGTGGCAAAAATAGAAAAACCCTCGTCGATTGTCAATCTTGGGAATGTCGCAGATTCTGCCGTATTTATTGAACAAATCGCTTGTTCACGGCCAACGCACGAGAATTTTCAGTACCTTAGACCAAATGAAACTCGATAGTTCGCCTCTGAGAAAGACGTGCTGCTTAGCGCCAACAGTTCTCTTGAAGAGAAGGGCGCTGACGCCTCTTCTCTTGCTTTCGCTCCTGTTGGCAGCGTTCGCGCACGCGGCCGCCCAGAGTTCACGCATCCTCTCCATTGCCCATCGCGGCGCATCTTCGGTCGCACCGGAGAACACAATCGCGGCATTCCGCAAAGCGTTAGATCTTCGCGCAGACGCTTTGGAGTGCGACATCCATCAGACGAAAGACGGGCACCTCGTCATCCTTCACGATGACCGTGTCAATCGCACAACCAACGGGTCCGGATCCGTGGGCGAAATGTCCCTTGAAGAAATCAGAAGGCTCGACGCGGGATCCTGGTTCAACAACGGAAACGCCGGCGAACGGATCCCGACATTGGAAGAGCTTATCGAGCTTGACAGTACCGTACTTCTGATCCTGGAACCGAAACATGGGTCGGATACGTACCCGGGCATTGAAGGGCGCATCGTGGAAGCAGTGAGAAAACACAACGCTCAAACCCGCACAATTCTGAAATCGTTCGACAAAGACGTCCTGAAGAAATTCCAGGAACTGGCACCGGAGATTCCGCGGCTCTATGTCTTCGTCACCCATCTGAGCTGGCTGAATATGACGATCGATCGGGGAATCAGTTTTGGAAACGTGTTTGATTTGGATGTTGAGTGGCTTCAGGTTTGGCGGCCGTTAGCGGGCAGATCGCTCATCGAGAAGGCGCACGCGCACGGTAAAAAGGTGATTGTCTGGGGTGTTCATGAGAAGGAAGATATCGAGGAAGCGATCCGGATTGGAGCCGACGGGTTGGAGTCGGATTACCCGGACCGGGTCTACGAAGCGCTAAGACGCGCGAGCAAGATACCCGCAAGACGAAAGGACGAATGAAGCGCGAGAAGCAGCTTCTAAAGTCGACTCAGGTGAAGAACATCTGGGTGCCGTACGGCGCGTGAAGCCCTTCGCCCCACAATGTCATTGCGAGGTCGCCGAAGGCGACCGAAGCAATCTCTTACAGGCCGTGGATGAATAGATTGCTTCGTCGCGTCGAGACGCTCCTCGCAATGACAATGTGCTTCTTGGAAAGTCGCCCAAATCCAAAGCACCAATGCCCCTCTCTGCAGGGGCGTTGTGATTTTAAAGCTATTCGAAAGCTTACCGTAACACGCTCTACCCCGCACTTTCGCTTGGTTCAGATTTCCTCCTGAAAATCATCCTCCACAATTTCGCCGGCGAAAACAGAATGGTATAGACTGCTGCATAGACTGGGAACGAATCGAGTCCCAAACCATAGCACGCTCCCAATCCCAGGACGAGGAAGTGAAGCTTCACGATCGCGAGATAAGGTCCCCACTCCTTCTCCGTCATGACGGAAGCTGAGAGAACGATGCGCCGATCGCGAATGACGTTGAGAAGAGCAACCGGCCAGTAACGGACGAGTGCGATGCCGAGCGTCTCCCAGAAAGAGAACTGCCTCCCTCCACTCCATGTAAGCTTGCCCATGTAGACCCTTCCGGGATGATCCATCAGTGGCATCAGCAGATCCAGGATCGCGGCGTAGACGTAGTGAAACAGGCCAAAGTGTATCGAGAAGAAACCAATCGCGAAGATTGCTCCGATAAACGAGAAGACCCGCTCGACCATCGTGGCATCGGGGCGGATAATCCGCCTGCCGCTGCTCACGGCGACACTCAGGAATCCAACCATCAGACTCGAGAGCCAGAGGCTCCAGATGAGGTCTTTGGTGAGCCATCCCGAGAAATACGCCAACGTGAGCGTACCAAAAAACACCGCAATCTCGATCGCCGTGTCGGA
>DOWV01000318.1 GCA_003519375.1 Bacteroidota bacterium | reverse complement strand
AGAAGCTCGCCGGAAACGGTATAGGAATACGTCATCGACTGAACAGGATGATCATTCATGACGACAAAGACCAGGGATGTGTACACCGTGGCCAGTTCCGGCGACGAAAACTCAACTCCGCTTGCGACATCGCGGATTCTGATCCCGCCCGGGCCGTTTTCTATCGCCCGCACAACGACATTCGAAGGGAAGGTCATCATTGCGCGGAAATTCTTTGCACTCTCGAAGCGGATGTAGTGGGCGGTCTGCTGGGGAAGCGTATCGGTTCGCTGCACATTTGGATCAACATAATCGCCGCGCGTTTTCGGGCGTCCCGGAAGCGGCACCAAATACCGGAGACTGGGATCGGACGCGCTGGAGCCAAGCCAGTTTGCCTCGAAGAAATTCTGGAGCGTCGTGTTAAACGTTTTGGCAGAGCCCGACTGTGCCAGGGCCTGCTCAAACGAAGTGATGCCGGTCCTGGAATTCTGGACAAAGTTGCGGAGGAACGTGGTTCCGTATTGTTCGGCGGCGAACCGTGTCCAAAGCGCCGCCCTGCTATAATCTTCGATGACATTGTTCCACAACGTGAGGGCCACATTCGGATTCCCGAAGTAACCCAGCGGGCTCCGGAGCTCGAAGCCGCAAAGAAACTCAGAGTACTCCGACAATCCCTCGTTGAAAAAGGTTACCTCGAAGGGGTCATAGTTCCAGTGAATCAGATGCTGAAATTCGTGCGAGAGCACGGAGAGTGCGGTGCTCGTTCTGTGTCGACCGTTAAAAAAGAGACCCGGATAGGAATCGATGTAGAGCATGTCCCGGCGGTTGCTGTTGTTGACAGCGCTTGTATTCGGATCGACATCGACCGGGTAGAAGAATCCCGCGACGTAGCTCCCCGTTCCGGTCCAACCATCCTGGATGTCACAGAAGAGGAAGTGCGTCTTTCCGTCGCCCTGCCCCTTCTGGAAACTCGCATTCACATTGGGCGGCTCGCCAAAAGCCTGACGGGTAATCAGAAGAATCCCTTTTGTCGAATCGAGTGACCCGCTGTTCGTCGAGTGCTCGAGCGCCGTGAAAATGGCGTCGACTTCGGTGGAGGTCACATGAGCGTTGTCCCATTCGCCTTTGGCCACCCACACGTAACTTACAGCTCCGATCGTCTTGAGCTCAGCCCGAACGGTGTCGAAGATCTTCTTCTGAAGATTGTAAACCCAAAAGAGGTTCTGGTCACCGACCCTGTAATCGAGTGTCGTTCGCCGAAGATTCGTCTGACGCACAGCTTCAACGATTCCGGGATGGAGCGACAACGTGTTCGCCCAGGCTTCCCTGACCAGCGCCGGATCATTCACCATCGGCGTGGCGCACATTGCCTGGGACCCTTCCGGCATGAGGCTCGCCTCCTGAGCGAAGGCAGACGCTGCAAGCCCGAACAGCAGAACGATACTTCCGACGATATGTCTATCGCTCGGTGACAAGGTCATAGTGATTGACAATAATCAATGAGGAATCTTTTCTCGCCGCGGGCAGACGGAACTGGAGCCGGACTTTCTTGCCCTGCAGGCCGCGGAGTCTCGAATAGAGCTCGCTGGTGTCTCTCTGAATGACATGCATTCGACCATGAGCAGATTGGAGGGAAATATCAGTGAAGGGCTCGTTGCCGGTCACAAAGAGAGTTCCGGTCAGACTTCCGGCGACCGTCGCAGCCTCTTGCTGAGTTCGGCATCCCCCCACCACCATCAACACTGCCCCCAGGGCAATTGTTCCGATCCAGTGCACACGCAACTTCATCGCCGGATTCCCGCAAATGACATCAAGACCGTCCAAACATCTTGAGAAGAGCCGTTTTCGTTTCTCTGATGTCCGCGTTGTCAAAAACCCTCAGAACAAAGACCAGCGTGACAAACAGAGCCGTCAGACCAAGCTTGATCAACAACGCGGTTCCTGACATCGGTTGGAGGTCCATCGCCAGAAACACCAGGACAATGCTGATGCCCAGCACAAAGACGCGTGCCAAACGACTCCATTCATACCGTACGTGATAGAACCGTTGAGACGGGAAATAGATGCCAACCGCCATGACAACGTAACTCAGCAGTGTGGCGACAGCTGCTCCGGTCATTCCCAGCCTCGGGATCAATAGGAGGTTGGCGATGACATTGACCACCGCTCCGGCTCCTGTGGCAAGAGGAAGGTACTTGGTTTTCTTCTCGAGGTAAACGCCGACGACGAAATTAACGTAGGCGCCTGTGAATACGTAGGAAAGGAGAACAATAGGAACGATGTCAAGGCCGCCCCAATAGTTCGAGCCGATGAAATGCCTTCCGAAAATCGGAATCCGGACGAGGTCGTCGATGAAAAGGGTCACCGCCACAAAAACAAACATCATCGCTGAGACAAAGTACGTAAACACTTTTGAGAAGAGTTTGGGAGCGTCCTCGTCCTTGGCATGAGTGAGGAAAAACGGGCGCCAGGCGTAGTCGAACATGCCAACCACGAGCATCATCAGTACTCCGAGCCGGTAGTTCGCCTGATAGATTCCGACAGTGTCGTTGTCGGTGAGTGCTTTCAGAATTGGACGGTCAATGACTTGAATGGCGATTCCAGCCAAACCTGCCGGGATGTAGGGCAGGCCGAACCGGAGCATCTCCCGGTAGAGTGGTGTCGAAAAATGAACCGTGAATTCCTTCCGGACGATCACGAGAAGAGTGATCGCGGTGATGCCGGACGCGATGAGACCGGCGATGAAGACCGTTTCGGCCTTCATGTGAAGGACGACGAGGAAGATCACGGTCAGAATGATGGTGATCACGATACTCAGGATCCGCATTCCGGCAAACATGCGCGCACGATTCTCCATCCGGAGGTACGCGAACGGGACGATCATCATCGTGTCGAAGAAGAGGATTCCCGCCGAATAGCGCACATACTCGGCGTGCTCAATACCGAGGAGGTCCGCAAGCAATGGCGCCGAGATGTAGAGGGCAAAAGAAAAAAGAAGCGAAGTTGCGGTAAGAGATACGAGCGGAACACTGACTGCCTGCTTCTTGTCCCATTTCTCCAGCGAGGCCACGAACCGCATGTACGCGGAGTCCATGCCGTAGCCATAGATCACCCCTGCGAATGCGATATAGGCATACGTGTTCGCGACGACGCCATATTCAGCAGTCGCGAGGTAGTTCGTGTAAAGGGGTACAAGGAGGAAATTAAGAAAGCGGCCAACAATCGAGCTGAGCCCGTAGATGGCCGCTTCTTTTCCAAGCTTAAAGATGCGATCGAGCATGGAGGGAGGACGGAGGAGCGGAGAGCGCTAGCTCTTCCCGCCCTCGTTCACCAGCATGATGGGGATGTCGTCTTTCACCTGGTAGACGTGTCCGCACGACTTGCAGGTCAGCGTTTGCTGAGCCTGTTTGTACTCAAGATCTCCCTTGCACTTCGGGCAGCAAAGGATCTCGAGGAGTTCCGGTTTAAGCATGTGACTCCTGAGCGTTGTTCATGGCTTCCTGAAGCATTTGCAGGAACATGGCCGGAGCCCTTGTCGGCTTTCCGGTTTCTGCGTGAAGAAAACTATGGACCGTGTGACCCTCGACGATCGGCTCCTTCTCTCCTTCGGAGAAGATGCGGTACTGAAGTCTGATCCGCGCAACCGGCATCTCCGCGAGCGTCGTTTCGACCGTCAGGAGATCATCGTAACGTGCCGACCGCCGGTATTTCGCATACGCCTCGACGACAGCGATGAGGATTCCCTGCTTTTCGATTACCGTGTACGGTATGCCGATCGAGCGCAGCAGCTCCGATCGTCCCTCTTCAAAATATTCAAAGTACTTGGCATAGTAGACAAACTTCATTGCGTCGGTATCGGCGTAGCGGACACGAATTTTGAGAGCGTTGCTGATAGCGCGGCGTTGGTCGCCCATGGACTATTCCTTCCACGCACCCATCTTCGAGAATTTCTCGACGCGTTTCTCGACCAGCTTTTCCGGCTTCATTTTCCTGAGGGCTTTCAACTCTTCGAGAATAATCTTCTTGAGTGTGAAAGCCATCGCCTCATGATTGCGATGTGCTCCTCCCGGAGGTTCAGGAACGATCCTGTCTATAATTTTCTGCTCCAGCAAGTCCGCTGCAGTCAGTTTCAGCGATTCGGCCGCCTGCTCTTTGTATTCCCAGCTCCTCCAGAGTATCGAGGAACAGGATTCCGGCGCGATCACCGAATACCACGCATTCTCGAACATCAGAATCCGATCCCCGACACCGATCCCAAGCGCACCGCCGGATGCACCCTCACCGATAATAACCACGATGATCGGCACGGGAAGGTGGGACATCTCAAAGAGATTTCTGGCAATCGCCTGCGCCTGACCGCGTTCCTCCGCTCCGATCCCGGGATAGGCTCCCGGCGTATCGAGAAGCGTGATGACGGGCCTGTTGAACTTCGCAGCCAGCTGCATCAACCGGAGGGCTTTCCGATACCCCTCCGGATTCGGCATGCCGAAGTTTCTGAAGACGTTCGATTTTGTGTCTCTCCCCTTCTGATGGCCGATGATCATGAGTTTCTGATCATCAATCTTCGCAAATCCGCCGACGATCGCCTTGTCGTCGCCGAAGAGCCGGTCACCATGAAACTCGATGAAATCATCGGTCATCATTTGAATATAGTCGAGCGTATAGGGGCGATCCGGGTGCCTGGCAAGCTGAACGCGCTGCCAGCGCGTGAGATTCGAAAAGATCGCCTCGCGAAGCTGGTCGACCTTCTTTTCGAGTGTTGAGATCTCATCGACAATGTCGAGGTTGTCGGCATACTTCCTCATCTCCTCGATTTTCTGCTCCAGCTCGATGATCGGTTTCTCAAACTCCAGTACCATTTTTGCCATACAGTGGCTCCTTTTGCCGCCTCTCTGCGCCCAGAACGATCCGCAAGAACTCTTTTTTTCTTGCCACAAAGGCACTAAGTCACGAACAGTCTGAATCTCGGGACCTGATCACAAAAGAAATCGCCATTTGAAAAAGAAAGACTTTGTGACTTCGTGGCGCCTCATTTTGTATTTCAGCATCCTTTTAGTCTCGCCGCGGCTGCAGCAGAGTCTTCAGAAGAATCTCGAGATCGAGTGCGGTTGATTGATTCTTGGCGTAGTAGAGATTGTATTGCTCCCGTTCTTCCATCGAGAGCACCCGGTCTCCCTGAAGCTGGATCAGGCCGGCCAATCCCGGTTTCCCGAGATAGAGTTCTGATGCCGGGCCGTCGTTTGCGCGGGGTTCTGCGCTCCGGGGTACGATGGGCGGGCCTACAATGCTCCGGTTCCCCGAAAGGACCGACGGAAGCCCCAGGATGAACTTCGATCGGGAGCCGCCAGTGACAGATTTCTTGAAATATATGAAAGGATAGATCGAAATCAAAAGGACGAGTGAAACGACGATATCGAAGAGCCGCTTGAGCGTGCGGTTGGTTGATTTCTCGATATTATAGGTGATCTGAACAAGGGGAAGCTTATCAAGTGAATCGATGCTTCCTTTTCCAATGATCACTTCGAGCGTGCTCGGAACGAGGTGAAAATTCACCGAGAGTTCACGCGTCCGTCCGATGACGGCAAGGATGTCCGCGTAAGAAAGCGTCTGAGTCGAGAAGATGACGTCGCTGGCGCGAAGGTCCTGGATGATCTTCCCGATATTGTCGGTGCTCCCGACAATCGGCAGGCCGGCAAGTTCCTCGCCGACGCGTTTCCGGTTGACATCTACGAAACCGAGCACATCGTATCCGTCGCTCACGCGGCTTCGCAGTCGGCGCAGCAATTCCTCTGCCGACTTGTCTGTTCCAACGATAAGCGTTTTCCGGCCCAGGATGCTTCGCCGCCCTTCCGATGTGCTTTTGCCCGTGAGCCTGAGGGAGAACCGCCAGAGCGGGAGAAAGAGGGTGCTCAACACTCCGGAGATGATTGTCACGCCACGGCTGAAACCGTAGTCTTTGAAGAAGAATACCAGCGCCGAGATGACGACAAAACCCACGGCAGTCCCGACGATCGACCGCGAAACCGACATTCGTCGGTGCGTGTAAACGCCGGCGAGGTAGAGGCTCACCACAACGATGAGCGCCGGCACCGTGAACACAATGGGATTGGCCTCCTGCGGAAGGCGGGAAACGCTTCCGAACCAGATCAACTCGGCAATGAGCAGCGAGAGGTCTACCAGCAGGACATCGACGATCGCCACCCCGAGGGGGCGGACAAACGCCTTGACCATCGCCAGCCACGCCGAGACACTGATGGCGGAACGGATAAGAAACGCGAACATTCTCGAGCCGCTCAGATGCTTCCGGACGAACAGATGCATGGCGTGATAGAACGTCCGAATCTCGTTCAGGTCGCTTCGCTTTGTGCTCTCTCCTTTGTAATGAATGATCTGTGTCGAGTGCACGTAATAGTTCTTCCACCCCGCCTGTTGAATGCGGTAACACCAATCGAGGTCCTCGCCGTACATGAAGAAATCTTCGTCCAATCCACCCACCTGTTCGTACGCTTCCCGCCGCACCATCATGAAAGAACCGCTTACCGCGTCAAGTTCGTACGTTTCGTCCGGGTTGAGATACGTCAGGTTGTATTTTCCGAAGAACCGGGAACGCGGGAAGAGGGCACTCAGACCCGTCATCTTGGTGAGCGCCGCCCACGGCCGCGGGAAACTCCGCCTGCAGGCAAGCTGAAACGTTCCGTCGGGATTGAGGATTTTGCAGCCCGCGAGGCCGACGTCCGGATTCTCGGCGAAGAACTTCAACATCACGCGGAGGGTATCTTCCTGCACGATCGTGTCGGGGTTGATGAGAAGGAGGAATTTCCCGCGGGCGCGTTTCAGCCCGAGGTTGTTGGCCCGGGCAAAGCCCAGATTGCTCTTGTTGGCGATGAGATGTACCGATGCGAACCGGCGGCGGACCATTTCGATGCTGCCGTCATCGGAGGCATTATCCACAACGATGATTTCGCCTCGTATCCCCTTCGTCGCTTTCCGCAACGATACGAGAGCATGATGCAGAAAGTCCCGCACGTTGTAGTTGACGATGATAATGGAGAGAAGCGGGGCGGTATTTGGGGTTCTTGTTGCCAAGGGAAGATATCACGCAAAGTCGCCAAGTCGCAAAGAAAATCAAAGAGACGCGCTAGACTTCCTGCAATCCATTCACAACGCGTGAAATTCCCCGC
>DOWV01000072.1:10501-11499 GCA_003519375.1 Bacteroidota bacterium | reverse complement strand
ATCAACGGCGCCGAGCGTGTTGTCGTCAGCCAGCTCCACCGGTCGCCCGGTGTTTTCTTCGGCGAGTCCGTACACCCGAACGGCACACTCATGTACTCCGCCCGCATCATTCCGTTCCGCGGATCGTGGGTTGAGTTCTCGACCGATATCAATAATGTGATGTACGCCTACATCGACCGGAAAAAGAAATTCCCGGTCACGACGCTCCTCCGCGCCCTTGGATATTCCTCCGATGACGAAATTCTCAACCTCTTCGAGCTCGTGGAAGAGGTTGACGCCACCAAGGTGGCCATGAAGGAGTATCTCGGACGCACCATCTGCAGCGATGTGTTCGACAAGAAGACCGGCGAGATTTTCATCAACAAAGATGCGAAGCTCACGGAAGACCACATCAAGCAGATCAAGAAGGCGGAGATTCGGAAGATCCGCTTCCTCAAGTCGGAAGCGACGGACGGTTCTGTCATCGCCAACACGATTCTGCGCGACGTCTCCCGTTCTGAAGAGGACGCGCTCGAAGCCATCTACTCGCAGCTCCGGTCCGGCGAAGCGCCGGATCTCGACACAGCCAAGAACCTGATCGACCGGCTCTTCTTCAATCCAAAACGCTATGACCTCGGTGATGTCGGACGTCATCGGATGAATGCGAAGCTCGGCCTGTCCATCAAGGAGGATGTCACGACCCTGACGAGGGAAGATATCGTCGCGATTGTGAAGTACCTCATTGATTTGCAGCAGGGCAAGAAGACGGTCGACGATATCGATCATCTGGGAAACCGGCGTGTCCGCACCGTGGGCGAACAGCTCGCGCAGCAGTTCAATGTCGGGCTGTCCCGTATGACCCGCACCATTCGCGAGCGCATGAATCTGCGCGACAGCGAAACGATCACGCCCCAGGATTTGGTGAACGCACGAACAATCACCAGTGTCATCAACGCGTTCTTCGGCACGAACCAGCTTTCCCAGTTCATGGATCAGACAAATCCGCTGGCGGAGATGAC
>DOWV01000072.1:9183-10314 GCA_003519375.1 Bacteroidota bacterium | reverse complement strand
GTCCGCGACGTTCACTATACGCACTACGGCCGCCTCTGCCCGATCGAGACGCCGGAAGGCCCGAACATCGGTCTGATTTCATCGCTCTGCATCCACGCCCGCATCAACGATTTCGGTTTCATCGAGACTCCGTATAGAAAGGTGAAGAGCGGAAAGGTGACCGAGGAAATCGAATTCCTCGCAGCCGAAAAAGAAGACGAAGTCACGATCGCCCAGGCGAACGCGCTGGTGGATGAGAAGGGAAGGTTCCGTGAGGAACGTGTGAAGTCCCGCTTCCAAAGCGATTATCCGCTGGCAGAGCCCGACAAGATTCAGTTCATGGACGTTGCGCCGAACCAGATCGTAAGCGCCGCAGCGGCGTTGATCCCGTTCCTCGAGCACGACGACGCGAACCGCGCACTGATGGGCTCGAACATGCAGCGCCAGGCAGTTCCGCTCCTTACGCCGGACGCGCCGATCGTCGGCACCGGACTCGAGGAGAAACTGGCGCGGGATTCCCGCACCATTATCGCTTCCGAGCGGAATGGGATTGTCGAATCCGTCTCCGCCGACAGCATTATTGTGCAGTACGATATCGACGAGAACAGCACGGAAGCGATCATCAGCTTCGATGACAAGCGCCGCGTCGAGTACAAGCTGACAAAGTTCTTCCGCACGAATCAGGATACCTGCATTAATCAGAAGCCTCTCGTCACGGAAGGCGACCGGATCAAGCGCGGCGACGTGCTTGCCGACGGTTGCGCGACGAATGACGGTGAATTGGCGCTCGGCCGGAACGTCCTCGTGGCGTTCATGCCGTGGCGCGGATACAACTTCGAAGATGCTATCATCGTGAGCGAGCGTGTTGTCGCAGAGGACGTTTTCACCTCGATTCATATCGAGGAGTTTGAGCTCCAGGTCCGGGACACCAAGCGCGGCGAGGAAGAGCTCACGAGGGAAATCCCCAATGTCAGCGAAGAGGCAACGAAGGATCTTGACGAAAATGGTATCGTGAGAATCGGCGCCGAAGTCAATGAAGGCGACATCCTGATCGGGAAAATCACGCCCAAGGGCGAAACCGATCCGACGCCGGAAGAGAAACTGCTGAAGGCGATCTTCGGCGAGAAGGCCGGTGATGTGAAGGACGCGTCG
>DOWV01000072.1:0-8961 GCA_003519375.1 Bacteroidota bacterium | reverse complement strand
AGCAAGAAGGAAGACAAGAAGCGCCTTGAGTCGCTCGACCGTTCGCGCCGCAGGGATCTGAAGGAACTACAGGAAAAGCTGGCGAAGAAACTCGAGCAGTCGCTCACCGGTGAAAAGTCGGCCGGCATCCGTGACAATGACGGCAACGTCATCCTCCGGAGCGGGACCTCGATCAAAGAGGATACTTTCCGGTTGCTGGAGAATCTCGACAGCCTCGACTATAATCAGGATTGGGTCGACGACAAGCGGAAGAACAACCTCGTCGTCAAGATCTATGAGAACTACCGGCAGAAGCTGAGCGAGATCGAGGAGCTCTACCGGCACGAGAAGAACAAGATCCAGCTCGGTGATGAGCTTGCTCCCGGAATCGTACAGCTTGCCAAGGTGTATGTCGCAAAGAAGCGCAAGCTGTCGGTCGGCGACAAGATGGCCGGTCGGCACGGCAACAAGGGTGTTGTCTCGACGATTGTTCCGGCAGAGGATATGCCGTTCCTCCCGAACGGCCGTCCGGTCGATATCGTTCTCAACCCGCTGGGCGTGCCGTCCCGTATGAACCTCGGCCAGTTGTTCGAGGTCGCGCTCGGGTGGGCCGGTCACGAGCTCGGTGAAAAATATGCATCGCCGATTTTCGACGGAGCAACGTGGGAGGATGTGCAGCGGCAGCTCCAGAAGGCGGGTCTCAGCGAAAACTCAAAGTCGGTTTTGTTCGACGGTCGGAGCGGTGAACCGTTCGATCAGGAAGTGACCGTCGGTTATATCTACATCATGAAGCTTTCCCACCTGGTGGACGATAAGATCCATGCCCGTTCCATCGGGCCATACTCTCTTATCACGCAGCAGCCGCTGGGAGGTAAAGCGCAGTTTGGCGGTCAGCGCTTCGGAGAGATGGAAGTGTGGGCGCTTGAAGGCTACGGCGCATCACATGTGCTGCAGGAAATCCTGACGGTCAAATCGGACGACGTCGTCGGCCGCGCAAAGGTGTATGAAGCGATCGTCAAGGGTGATAATCTCCCCGAGCCCAACGTGCCGGAATCGTTCAACGTTCTTATTCGGGAGCTCCAGGGTCTCGGCCTCGAAGTAAAAATCGAGTGATGCCGGGCGGTCTCGAAGCGACACGTTCGAAGGGAACTGCGCAAGGAGCGCAGCGATTATTCAAAAGTTTGATGGAGGTTCACCATGCCATTTACATCAAGCGAAGCAACAGCAAGGAAGACGTTTTCGAAGATCACGATCAGCCTTGCATCGCCTGATATGATTCTGGCCCGCTCGCACGGCGAGGTCACAAAGCCAGAGACAATCAACTACCGGTCGTTCCGTCCCGAAAAGGACGGACTCTTCTGCGAGAAGATTTTCGGTCCGGTGCGTGATTGGGAATGCCATTGCGGAAAATACAAACGAATCCGGTACAAGGGAATCACCTGCGACCGGTGCGGTGTGGAAGTGACTCAGAAGAGTGTTCGCCGCGAGCGGATGGGGCACATCGCCCTTGCCGTTCCGGTGGTGCACATCTGGTATTTCCGCTCGCTGCCGAGCAAGATCGGTTATGTGCTCGGACTCTCGAGCAAAGAGCTCGAAAAGATCATTTACTACGAATCATACGTCGTCATCAATCCGGGTACCACGGGCATTCAGAAACAGGACCTGATTACCGAGGACCAGTTCCTCGAGATCCTCGCCTCGTTGCCGGAGAACAACAGTGATCTCGAAGATTCCGATCCAAAGAAGTTCATCGCGAAGATGGGCGGTGAGGCGATCCGGGATCTCCTCCGCCGCGTGAAAGTCGAAGAACTTGCTGTCGAACTTCGCACAGAGGTCAAGACCGAGACGTCGGTTCAGAAGAAGACCGAAGCGCTGAAAAGGCTCCGCGTCATCGAAGCGTTCCGCAAGAGTGAGCTGACTGCGCCGAATAATCCCGACTGGATGGTGCTCGACGTGATCCCTGTGATTCCGCCGGAGTTACGTCCACTCGTGCCTCTCGAAGGCGGCCGCTTTGCGACATCTGACCTGAACGACCTCTACCGGCGTGTGATCATCCGGAACAACCGGCTCAAGAGGCTGATCGAGATCAAGGCTCCGGAAGTCATTCTGCGAAATGAAAAGCGGATGTTGCAGGAAGCGGTTGATTCGCTCCTCGACAATTCCCGCCGGGTGAATGCTGTCCGAAGCGACAACAATCGCGCATTGAAATCCCTTTCCGATATGTTGAAAGGAAAGCAGGGGCGATTCCGACAGAACCTTCTCGGCAAGCGCGTGGACTACTCCGGTCGTTCCGTTATCGTCGTCGGACCGGAACTGAAACTCCACGAATGCGGTCTGCCGAAAGATATGGCGGTCGAGTTGTTCAAGCCCCACATCATCCGCAAGCTTATCGAGCGCGGACTGGTGAAGACCGTGAAGAGCGCGAAGAAGATGGTCGATAAGAAGGGTCCCGAGGTCTGGGATATTCTCGACCATATCATCGACGGGCATCCTGTTCTGCTCAATCGCGCTCCGACATTGCACCGCCTCGGCATCCAGGCGTTTCAGCCTGTGCTTGTTGAAGGCAAGGCGATCCGTATTCACCCGATGGTCTGTACTGCCTTCAACGCAGACTTTGACGGCGACCAGATGGCGGTTCACGTCCCGCTTTCGTACGAGGCGCAGCTCGAAGCCAGGATTCTTATGCTGTCGAGCCACAACATTCTATCACCGGCGAGCGGCGCTCCAATCGTCACGCCGACACAGGATCAGGTCCTTGGCTGCTACTACCTGACGAAGTCAAAGGCCGGCGACAAGGGAGAGGGGATGCAGTTCTATTCTCCCGAAGAAGTCATCATCGCGTACAACGATCGGAAGATCGCACTCCACACGCGCATCAAAGTTCGGATTGAGGGAAAGATGGTTGAGACGACCAGCGGTCGCGTCCTGTTCAACCAGATCATCCCGAAGGATGTTCCGTTCATCAACGAACTCCTGAACAAGAAGCGGCTGGTTCAGATCATCGCCAACGTGTTCCGCCGCTGCGGTAACCTTGTCACAGCGAAGTTTCTTGACGATCTGAAGACGCTTGGATTCCAGTATGCCACACAAGGCGGACTCTCTGTTTCAATCGGAGATGTGTTGATTCCGAAAGAGAAGTACGAGATGGTGGCGAAGGCCCAGCGGGATGTCGAGAATGTCGAAAGCCAGTACTATCGCGGCTTCATCACGAACGGCGAACGGTACAACAAGGTGATCGATATCTGGACGCGCGCGACAAGCCGTATCGCAGAAAAACTTTTTGACTCGCTGCAGCACTCGAAAGACGGATTCAATTCGCTCTATATGATGGTTGATTCCGGCGCTCGCGGTTCGAAAGAGCAGGTCCGTCAGCTGGCAGGAATGCGGGGACTGATGGCGAAGCCGCAGAAGAGCATGTCCGGGGCAACAGGCGAATTGATTGAGAACCCGATCACGGCCAATTTCCGCGAAGGGCTTTCGATCCTCGAGTACTTCATCTCGACGCACGGAGCGCGGAAGGGCTTGGCCGATACCGCTCTGAAAACGGCCGACGCAGGGTATCTTACGAGAAGACTGATCGACGTTGCCCAGGATGCCATTATCGCGGAAGAAGACTGCGGAACCATCCGGGGCGTGCTGACCGGAGCGTTGAAAGAGGGCGAGGATGTGAAGGAACCTCTGGCCGAGCGTATTCTCGGCCGTGTGTCTGTTCACGACGTGGCCGATCCGCTCTCCGGCGAAATCATCGTGAAGATGGGAGACGTCATTGACGAAGACAAGGCACAGCGCATCTCTGAGACCTCGATCGAACTGGTCGAGATTCGATCGGCCCTGACGTGCAGCTCACGCAGGGGTATTTGTGCCAAGTGCTACGGTCGTGATTTGACAACCGGTAAGCTGGTGGAACCCGGTACGGCTACCGGCGTCATCGCAGCGCAGTCCATCGGCGAACCTGGTACGCAGCTGACGCTTCGAACGTTCCATACCGGCGGTACGGCAAGCTTGATCGCTGCCCAGTCGCAGATCGTTTCGAAGTTCGAGGGCCGCGTGAAGTACGACGGTCTGAAGTCGATCGAAGTCGAAACGGAGACGGGCAAGCATCTCATTGCGTCGGGTCGCAGTGGCGTGATCAACATTATCGATGAAGACAACAGAGTCCTGACCAAATACGACGTTCCGTATGGTGCCGTGTTGATGATCCGCGACAGTGCACGCGTCGCCAAGGGCGAGATGATCTACGAGTGGGATCCTTACAACGCCGTGATCGTGTCGGAGCACAAGGGAACGATCAAGTTTGTCGACCTGAAAGAGAACGTCACCTATCGTGAGGAGCCCGACGAACAGACTGGGCATATCCAGAAGGTTGTCATCGACAGCCGCGAGAAGAGCCTGATTCCGGCGATTACGGTTGTGAACGCCAAAGGACAGAAACTGGCGTCGTACTCGATTCCGACGCGTGCTCACCTGATTGCCGAGGACGGAGAGGAAATCCATGCCGGCACGGTGCTGGTGAAGATTCCTCGCGATATCGGCAAGACGCGTGACATCACGGGAGGTTTGCCCCGGGTGACGGAGCTCTTTGAAGGCCGGCATCCAAACGAACCGGCGATTGTTGCTGAAATCGATGGTATTGTCGCTATCGGTCAGCCGAAACGCGGTGCCCGCGAAGTGTTCGTCCAGAGTCACGATGGCAAGGACAAGCGGACGTATCTGATTCCCCTTGGGAAGCACATCCTGGTTCAGGACAATGATGTAGTCCGCGCCGGCGAGCGTCTTTCAGCGGGAGCCATCGATCCTCATGACATCTTGCGAATCAAGGGAACGACGGCTGTTCAGGAATACCTGGTGAATGAAATCCAGGAAGTCTATCGAATGCAGGGTGTGAAGATCAACGATAAGCACATCGAGGTTATCGTGCGGATGATGATGCAGAAGGAACGCATCGTTGATCCGGGTGATACGAAATATCTTGAAGGGGACAATGTTGACAAATCCCGCCTCCACGACGAAAACGAGAGTCTTGAAGGAAAGGTCGTCGTGGTCAATAAGGGCGATTCGAAGCAGAAGAACGGCGGAATTTCGACAAAAAAGGTCATTCGCGAGATAAACGTGGATTTGAGAAAGAAGACGAAGAAGGTAATCGAGGTTCGGGATACCGAACCGGCCACTTCGGAGCCCATTTTGCTGGGTATTACGCAGGCGTCCCTGACGACAGACAGCTTTATCTCGGCGGCTTCGTTCCAGGAAACTACAAAAGTTCTGACGGATGCGGCGATTGAAGGCAAGGTCGACCATCTGCTCGGGCTGAAAGAAAATGTCATTATGGGTCATCTGATTCCCGCCGGCACCGGCCAGAAGAAATACCGGGATCTCTTTGTCGAGTCACCTGAGATCGAGATTGTTTCTGAAGGCGAGGTGGAAGTTCAGGATGCAGCGCCGGAGACCGAGGAGCCGAAAGAGCGGAAGCGCAAAGCGCGAATCATAGCGTCATGATAATGCAGTTTTTGCCTCTTTGAATAAAGAAAGCAATTGACAAAAATCTAAAAAAGACGTATATTGCATAGCTATTTTTATCCACCTTTTTGCACAAAAGGAGTTTTTGATTGCCTACAATTAATCAACTGGTCCGCGCGAGCCGAGAGAAGATTCTCTGGAAAAGCAAGTCGCCCGCACTTCAATCGAGCCCGCAAAAACGGGGCGTTTGCACGAGGGTGTACACGACAACACCGAAGAAACCAAACTCAGCTCTCCGAAAGGTCGCCCGCGTTCGTCTGACAAATCAGATGGAAGTCACGGCGTATATCCCGGGCGAAGGTCACAATCTGCAGGAACACTCGATTGTGATGATACGGGGTGGTCGTGTGAAAGATTTGCCGGGTGTGCGATACCACATCATTCGTGGTACGCTCGACACGCAGGGAGTCCAGGATCGGAAGCAGGGCCGATCGAAATATGGTGCCAAAAAGCCTAAGCCGCAGTAGGTCACAGAAGAACTGATGAGAAAGAAACGCTCAACACGTCGCCTTGCCAGTCCTGACCCAAAGTTTCAGGACATTCTGGTCTCACGCTTCATCAATTCCCTGCTTAAGGGAGGGAAGAAGCACACGGCCCGGGGAATTCTCTACGGTGCATTCAACATCATCGAAGAGAAGACCAAGAACAAGCCTCTGGATGTTTTTAAGAAAGCGGTTAACAATGCGTCGCCCATGATCGAAGTGCGCGCACGCAGAGTCGGTGGTGCTACCTATCAAGTTCCCACAGAAGTTCGTCCCGAGCGACGAACCGCTCTTGCAATCCGCTGGTTGATCGGCTACGCCAAAGAACGCTCGGACACATCGATGGCACAGAAACTCGCCGCAGAATTGATGGCTGCCTCCTCAGGTGAAGGCGGAGCGATCAAGAAAAAAGACGATGTCCATCGAATGGCAGAAGCCAACAAGGCTTTTGCTCACTTTAAGTGGTAATCACGTACCGCTCAATCGGTACACACATCAGATTGATTTGATCCTCCGCAGGGGATGAATATCTCCTCGGAGAGAAGTGTCTCTATGCCCCGCGAATACTCATTACAGAATACCAGGAACATCGGCATCATGGCTCATATTGATGCCGGGAAAACCACGACGACGGAGCGCATCCTCTTTTATACCGGTGTCTTGCATCGGATGGGGGAAGTGCATGACGGCGCCGCGACGATGGACTGGATGGAACAGGAGAAGGAGCGAGGCATTACGATAACCAGCGCGGCAACGACCTGTTTCTGGCGCGGCAATCAGGTGAATATCATTGACACACCGGGTCACGTCGACTTCACGATCGAGGTCGAGCGTTCCCTGAGAGTGCTGGATGGTGCGGTTGCACTGTTCTGCTCGGTCGGCGGCGTTGAGCCTCAGTCTGAAACCGTCTGGCGGCAGGCCGACAAGTACGGTGTGCCCCGCATCGCGTTCGTCAACAAGATGGACCGCGCGGGAGCCGACTTCCTCGGTGTCATTGAGATGATGCGGCACCGCCTCAGCGCAAACGCAGTTCCCGTGCACTTGCCTGTCGGAGAAGGCGACATGTTCGCCGGCATCATCGATCTCATTACGATGAAGGCACGGATGTACCATGAGGGAACCCAGGGCGCCACGTGGGATGATATTGAGATTCCCGAGAAACTCAGGCCGAAAGCGAACGAATACCGGATCAAGATGCTTGAAGCGGTGGCTGATGAGGACGACACGTTGCTGGGGAAGTATCTCGACGGAAAAGAGATTTCTCCCGCCGAGATTCGGGACGTGTTGCGACGCGCCACGCTGAAGGTGAGTATTGTCCCGGTTCTTTGCGGGTCGTCGTTCAAGAACAAGGGAGTCCAAAACCTGCTTGACGCGATTATCGATTTCCTGCCTGCGCCGGGAGATATCAACAACGGCGAAGTGCATGGCCACCATCCCCATCGAAGGGATGACGTTGTTCGGAAAGTAACGGACACCGATGAATTTACGGCGCTTGCGTTCAAGATCATGACCGACCCTTTCGTCGGACGATTGACGTACTTCAGGGTTTACTCCGGCACGCTGAAATCCGGGTCGTATGTCTATAATGCTACAACGGACCGTAAAGAACGTCTCTCTCGACTTCTTCGAATGCACGCCAATCACCGTGAGGAAGTTGACGAGGCATACGCAGGCGACATCGTCGCGGGAATCGGATTGAGGAACACCCGCACGGGTGACACGCTGACGATGGAAGATGATCCGATCATCCTTGAAAGAATGGTATTCCCGGAACCCGTCATCGACGTCGCGATTGAGCCGAAGACGAAAGCGGATCAGGAGAAACTGGGCGAGGCGTTACAGAGACTCGCAGAGGAAGATCCCACGTTCCGTATCTCTTCAAATGAAGAGACGGGGCAGACGATTATCAGTGGAATGGGTGAGTTGCACCTCGAGATTATTGTGGACCGGATGAAACGTGAATTCCGGGTCGAGGCAAATGTCGGCAAGCCTCAGGTTGCCTACAAGGAGACGATCACCAAGAAAATCTCCGCTGAAGGAAAATTCATCCGACAGAGCGGCGGTCGCGGTCAGTTCGGCCATGTTGAGATTGAGATCGAACCGAACGAGAAGGGCAAGGGGTTTGAGTTCGAGAATGACATCGTCGGCGGTGTAGTCCCCAAGGAGTACATCAAGCCGACCGAAGAGGGTATTGTCGAAGCGATGAAGAATGGTGTCCTCGCCGGGTACCCCGTGGAAGACGTGAAAGTGAGGTTGTTCGACGGATCGTTTCATGCGGTCGACTCATCGGAAATGGCGTTCAAGATCGCCGGCTCGATGGCATTCAAGGCTGCCGCGCATAAAGCAGGTCCGGTTATTCTGGAACCGATCATGGCGGTAGAGGTCGTCACGCCGGAAGAATATCTCGGCGATGTGATGGGAGATCTGAGCTCACGGCGTGGAAAGATCGAAGGCCTCACGCCCCGCAAGGACGCTCAGGTCGTAAAATCGATGGTGCCGCTCTCAGAGATGTTCGGCTACGCAACGGTGGTCCGCTCGATGACGCAGGGACGTGCGCTCTATACGATGCAGTTCTCGCACTACGAAGCGGTGCCGAAGTCGATCTCCGAGCAGATCATCGAAAAAGTTCGAGGCAAAGAAGCATCCACGGCATAATGGGAAAACGAAAGTACTAGACTTCAGACATAACAAAGGAGACCATCCACATGGCAAAGGAAAAATTTGATCGCAGTAAGCCGCACGTAAACGTCGGCACGATCGGTCACGTTGACCATGGGAAGACCACGCTGACGGCCGCCATTACCATGGTGCTTGCCAAGCAGGGTCTTGCCTCGATCCGGACGTTCGATTCGATTGACAACGCCCCGGAAGAAAAAGCACGTGGGATTACGATTAATACAGCGCACGTTGAGTATGCGACGGCGAAACGCCACTACGCACACGTCGACTGCCCGGGCCACGCTGACTATATCAAGAACATGATCAC
>DOWV01000001.1:513-9879 GCA_003519375.1 Bacteroidota bacterium | reverse complement strand
CGTCATCTTCCAAAAATCTCACTGATCAAGCAAAGCTCAAAGGCCTGAATGGCCCTGTGCTCGGAATCTTCGCGGTGAGGGATGGCTGGATCACGCCGGCCAAAGTGAAGGAGTTCGAGGTAACCATGAAAAAGGCATCAAAGCGGATCACCGTGAAAATGTATGACGCGGATCATGCTTTCGCCAATCCGAGTAACCCGAAATTTGACAAAACCGCGACTGCCGATGCTCACAAACACGTCGTGGAGTTCTTGAAAAAGTATCTCGCCAGTTGATTCCGCTGAAGGACAGGAATCCGACGCGAAGGATTCCAATCGTCACAATTGCACTCATAGCGATGAACGTCGCTGTGTTTGTCTATGAGATTGGCCTTGGAGAGAACCTCGGTTCGTTCTTTCAGAACTTCGGTGCGGTGCCAAGAAGTGTAGTATCATCATTGACATTCGGCCATTTCGTGCCGGGTGTCGTTTTCCCTTTCTTAACCGCGATGTTTGTTCATGGCGGATGGCTGCATCTTGGTGGGAACATGTTGTACATGTGGGTGTTTGGGGATAACGTTGAGGACAAACTCGGCCGGTCCAGATTTCTCGTATTTTATGTGTTGTGCGGGTTTGCCGCGTCGAGTCTTCACGTCTTCGTCGATCCCATGTCGGCCACGCCGATGGTTGGAGCCAGTGGGGCGATTTCAGGTGTACTCGGAGCGTACATCGTGATGTTCCCCGGCGCCCGAGTGGTGACACTGATACCGATTTTTATCTTTCTACAGATTGCGGAACTTCCTGCTCTCGTCGTGCTGGGATTCTGGTTTGTTATGCAATTCTTCACCGGCGTTCTCTCTCTCGGTCATGAAACAGGAGGGATGGGGGGCGTTGCTTGGTGGGCGCACATTGGAGGATTCGTTTCAGGCATCGCCCTCGTACTTCCATTTCGGCGATTTCGGTAATCTACTATGGATGAGAAAGCAACGGTTCTGTCCGCGTTCCAGGGTATAGACATCCCGAACTACGATGTTATCATCAACTGCATGCATTGCGGGCTCTGTCTCCCGACGTGCCCGACGTATGCACTGACGGGACTCGAAAAATCCTCGCCGAGAGGCAGAATCCGCCTCATCAAGGCGGTCGCAGATGGGGAATTGCCGATTACGGACGGCTTTGTCCGTGAAATGAATTTTTGTCTCGACTGCCAGGCTTGCGAGACGGCTTGTCCCGCCGGAGTAAAATACGGCTCGCTTGTGGAGGCCGCACGGACACAGATCTATCGTGAAAAGTACGAAAGCCTTCTTACACGTCTGATCAAGAAGACGATGCTTGACTGGGCTTTCATCAGACAGCAGCGCCTCAAATTGCTCGCCAGATCTCTCCGGTTTTACGAACGATCCGGATTCAAGTGGTTTGTCGAGAAGTCAGGAGTACTCGGTCTGATGTCGCGAAAGTTCCAGGCGATACAACCCTTGACTCCGACGATTTCGACGGAGTTTTCGAGCGATGTGCTTCCGGAATTGCTACGTCCCGCACATGAACCTCGGTACCGGGTTGGGTTCCTGACCGGGTGCATCATGGATGTCGCCTTTGCTGATGTCAACCTCGACACCGTCAAATTGCTGCTACACCATGATTGCGAAGTGGTAGTGCCGGGAAATCAGGCCTGTTGCGGATCGCTGCAAGCCCACAACGGCGTGCTTGATGCGGCGCGTGAGATGGCGAAGCGGAACATGCTCCTTTTCGACCGGGATGATCTTGATTTCATTGTGATGAATTCCGCGGGTTGCGGTGCGTTCATGAAGGAGTATGCGCATGTCTTCGCTGATGATCACGATTGGAGCGAGCGAGCGAAGCGCATTTCGGCCAAGGTACTTGATATAACGGAGTTTCTGGCACGAACGGGATACACGCCCGCAAGCAGCGTGCCAAGTCATCGGGGAGATGACGGGGGATTTCTTCGGACAGCGAGGCGCACGGACTCATTTCGGGGTAAGCGTGTCGGGTACCACGATGCCTGCCACCTCGCTCACACCCAGAAAATCACACAACAGCCAAGGCAGCTGATCAAGATGGTGCCCGGCATTGATTTCGTAGAGATCCCGGAATCAACCTGGTGTTGCGGCAGCGCGGGAATCTACAATATCGTACACCATGACGATTCAATGAAACTGCTTGATAGGAAAGTTGAGAACATCGCGAAAGTCGCCCCGGATATCATCGTCACCGGAAATCCCGGATGCCTTCTTCAGATACAACACGGCCTTCGCGAAAGGGGTCTTAAGATAGAGTTGATGCACACAGCGACATTTCTCTGGAACGCATGTGAACGATAAGACCAATCTACGCACATATTTGTCCGGGGGAATGGAATATGCGAAGGGGGAGGGGGTGAACTGGAGGAGAGAGATGGAGCTTTGGATTGACGCAAATCTGAAGCATGCCGTCTTCAATCCGAATCGGGAAAGCGAACAATTTCTGGCACGGAGGCTTCCCGGTATGCAGTTCCGGGATCTCAAACAAAGGAACCTTGAGCAATACACAACTCTCGTAAGGGACTTGATCGATACTGATGTCCACGAGATCGCGGAGCGCTCGGACTATGTGATTTGTTATTGGGATTCAAGCGCCCAGAGGGGTGCCGGCACTACTGGAGAAGTCACCACGGCGCGGTTTGCCCGGAAACCGGTGTATCTTGTGACCGAACTGGATCTGCAGGAGATTCCGGGCTGGATTCTTGGGTGTGCAACGAAAGTGTTCTCTTCATTCGATGAACTCAGGACCTTTCTCTTAAGGACATACAAAGAAGGCAGTGAGGACTAAAACAATGAGCACGAATGTGTCTAAGCGGGAAGGGAAGTAGCGCTGGCGATGCCATGGACTCTTGTTGTCTCTCTCATTGTCTTTGTCCCGCTCGCCAGCATCAATATCTATGTCGGCAGAAGACTCTTCAAAGCGCTGACTCAGATTACAGCCTGGAATCGTGAAACTCTCCGGCTGGCGATCGTCAGTGTGTTGGTGTTCGTTAACCTCCTTCCGGTGGTCTTCCTCGCGGCGTATCTGGTGGGAGGGAGGAGTATCGTTCCAGCCTTTGCAGGTGACGCAGCTTTTATCGACGTCATTCTCACGTATCCGTTCTGGATAGCTCTGGTTATCTCTGTCCAACTGCTTGTCCTTTTTCTCCTGCTGGATATTACAGGATGGTTCCTCAAACGAGCGATCCCGCACTTCGCGGCATCCTGGAATCGGCGCCTTTCGGTCATAAGAGCTTGCATAGCTGGGTTTGTCGCGCTCTACTCTGTCATCGTTATCGTTCGTGACACCTGGACGGTTCGAATCGTCGAGCAGGAGGTTTTGCTTCCGGCGGAGTTCAAGTCGCTCAGCGGATTCCGCATTGCACAGATTTCCGATGTGCAAGGCGATGGGAGGACGACGCCTCAGGTCCTTCGCGGGTACGTAGCGAAGGTCAATTCGCTCAATCCGGACTTGGTGCTCTTCGCAGGTGACCTGGTGACTTCCGGAACGCTCTACATTGACTCGACCGCGGCTATCTTGGGCAATCTGAGGGCACCCTATGGCTCGATCGCAGCAGTTGGGGATCATGATATCTTCTCAAGGAAATCGATGGTCCTCGAGGCACTCGCAAGAGCCGGCGTGAAAGTGGTGGAAGATTCAACTCTGATCGTGGGGTCGGATGCATCGAACCTCGCAATTACGGTAGTGACCTATACGTACTCCCAGAAGCCCTCAAACGGCCGAATTGAGGAACTTTTGAACACCGGCAATGAGAGGTATCGAATTCTGCTCGTCCACCAACCAGCCGAAATCTTGGTCTCTCTGGCGGAAAGGCAGGGATATCAGCTATTCCTTGCCGGGCACACGCATGGTGGAGGCATTTCCTTCGGGATTCCAGGTCTTTTCCTGCTTGCACCTGCAAACATCGAATCACATTACGTCAGCGGATTGTATCGTGTCGGCAAGCTTATCGTCAGCGTGACGAACGGATTAGGGTTCACGCTCGCACCAGTTCGTTTTCACGCCCCGGCAGAAATTGTCATGATAACATTGCGATGACAACGTCAATCTAGACCTTGAGTGACTTCGAGAAGATGGAGATTGGTGGATGAGAAGTTTCTTTATTAATGTGACAGGCAAGTCGATTGTGCGAATGTCAGGTCGCGACAGTCTTGATCTGCTCCAGCGGATCTCGACGAACGATCTTCTGCTCGTAAAATCAGGGGAAAAAGTGCAGACGATCCTGACAAACGACAAGGGGAGAATCGTTGACGTAGTATCTGTCATTCCTCACGGGTTTGATAACCTGCTTCTCGCCGGAAGCAATCCGACCCCGGCCGTATTGAAAGGCTGGATCGAGAAGTTTGTGATAATGGAAGATATTACCGTCACCGACGTAACTGCTGACTATTACCAACTTTTGGTCTTCGATCTAGAACCAAATGTTCAAGATTTTTATTCGCAACTCGGAGGAGATTTCGTTTTTGAAAAGTGGGGATCATCGACTTTGCTGAGACTTCTCGGCGATACCGGATCGATTGACTCCGTAATTCGTAAGCTCGGTGAGTGGGGGATCGGAAAGGAACTGCCCGGATTGTTCGAAAAGTACCGGATCTCGAACGGTATCCCCGCGTTTCCGTCAGAATTATCGACGACATACAATCCGCTTGAAGCGGGCTTGGATGGTATGATCAGTTGGACAAAAGGATGCTATGTTGGCCAGGAGGTTATAGCCCGCCTGGATACCTACAAGAAAGTGCAGCGGAAAATCGTAAGGCTGAGATTGGAGAAGCATCCCGGTGGATTACCCGCGGCGATCATGAGTCGCGAACATCAGGTCGGTTTGTTGACGAGTGCTTCGCGTCTGGACGATGCTGAGGGTCTCGTTGGTCTCGGCTACATAAAAACGAGTTTCCTGCAGACGGCCGATGAGCTGTCGATCCGTGGAGGTACGGAGCCTGTTAGGGTGACGTTGATGTGATCTAAGCAACGAATGCAGATTGATCGATCTCACTAGATTGTTCAAGATCTGGAGCTATTCAAGTCACGTCTATTTAATAGATTAGGCTCATATGATGAAAAAGAGATTCAAGGCAGAAAAAGCTTACAAGAATTTGGAGTTCCTCCTTAGTCCCGACGCCCGCGTGATTCGATTAATATCTGAATTTCTCGAGCCCATGCGCAGAATCAGACAGCAAGGAATCAGAGACACGATAGTGTTCTTCGGCTCAGCCCGGGTTTCTTCACGCTCAGATGCCTTGAAGCACCTTAGAACTCTGCAGCGGCAAAAGAAGGTTAATGTCCGACCAAACAAGAAGATGGATTATGATCTCGAAAGCGCTCACGTAGGCGTCACGATGTCGCGGTATTACGAGGATGCGGTGCAGTTGTCGAAAATGCTCACATCATGGTCGAGGCGTTTCAGGCAAAAGAATCGGCTCGTAGTCTGTTCAGGAGGCGGTCCGGGAATCATGGAAGCCGCCAACAAAGGAGCCGCGTTGGCCAAGGGGCGCTCGATAGGTTTGAACATAAGCTTACCGTTCGAACAATACTCGAATCGCTATGTTCCCAATGATCTCAATTTTGAGTTTCATTACTTCTTTATGCGAAAACTGTGGTTTGTGTATCTCTCCAAGGCACTGGTCATGTTTCCGGGTGGATTCGGGACGTTCGACGAGCTTTTCGAGGTTCTCACGCTCCTCCAAACGCGCAAGATCAAGAAAAAAGTCACTGTGGTCCTTTATGGCCGGGATCATTGGCAACAAACCGTGAATTTCGAAAACCTCGTGAAACTACGACTCATCAGCCCGGAGGACCTAAGCCTCTTCAAGTTTGCCGACACGCCCGCTGAGGCATTCGATATTCTCGTCCGCGACCTCAGAAAGAACTACCCCGTTGAAACGGCCGAGAAGAAAGGCTGATTGTCGACCTTTTGAGAGTCTTCTGCATTTTTAGTATATTGAATAGGAGCTGAAGGCAATGTCCGATCTTCTCTGACACTGTCTTCTCATCACCAGGGGGTGACTTGGATTCGACGGGGATGAGGAAGCTCAGAACTGCGTATCGTGGTCTCCGTGTCCACGTAAAAGAAGCGGTAAAAAATCAAGTGCCAACTACAACTACGCACTGGCTGCTTAATTAATTAAGCATCCCGTTCCTTCCGGTTCTCGCCCATTGGGGCTGGCTGGAACGTCGACTTAGATGGGATAGGGCGACCCTGATTCGAAGGGGGCCGGCCGAAATCCTGCCAAAAGCGGGATCTACTTCGGATAGTACGTGGCCAATCCTGCCAGTCCCGCGATGCGGGATCCCGTGCAAGCGGGACCGGAGTTTCCACGTGCGAATCTTAAAAGGCCGGCTATGTACGTAGACGTTTTGAGAATCTTCTCTTCGGACCGGGGTTCGACTCCCCGCACCTCCACTAATCAGGCCCTCGCCCTCATGGCGAGGGCTCTTTTGTTTCATCCCGATTCACGATCTTCGCCGCGATCTGAATTTCTTTTTCATCAGCCTTTCATTCCTGCTCGTTACGTGGCCATCGAATTGCACTCAAGCCCTACAAGGCGCCTGTTCCGAGCCGCCTTGGTTCACATCCTGCGAATCTTGTACGTAGTAACTCGCCTCAGGGCGACGATTGTGCCGCTACGTCCGGGAACCCGAATATGAACGAGAACGTTTGAGCCGTGGGCACTTGGTGGAGCATATTGGTTGAGTATGTCGGACCGTCTGTGTACATTGTTGCGGACTTTACCTCCAGGAAGTTCCCTTTGACTCTCATTCCCGCGGGGATGAATATAGTGCCCTGAGAGTCTGTCCTAAATGTGCGGCCTAAATCTGTTGAATCTCATCTCATTCATCAACAAGACCTCTGACGCTCGATGGCACCCACGGTACTCGTCGTCGATGACGAAAAAGATATTCTCGAGTTATTGAAGTACAATCTCGAGAAAGAAGGATATCGCGTTCTTACTGCACTGAACGGAAAAGAAGCGCTCAAGTCAGTGAAGCAACATCCGGATCTTGTCGTGCTTGATGTCATGATGCCAGAGCTCGATGGATGGGAGGTCTGCAAATCAATTCGCAGAGATCCCGCAACCGCAAAGACCCCTATTGTGTTCCTGACGGCGAGAGACAGCGAGGTCGACGAAGTTGTGGGGCTTGAATTGGGAGCGGATGATTACATTACGAAACCTGTGAAGGTGCGGACGTTTCTCGCACGGGTCAAACGTGCCCTGAGGGTACACAAGGGGGGAGAGGATGACGAGGCAGGTGCGGTCCTGAAAATTGGAGAACTGGAAATCCAAATGAACAATTATGTTGTGAGAGTGGGAGGTCGCGAGATCCATTTGCCGAAGAAAGAGTTCGAAGTCCTTCTCTTCCTGGCGCGACACCCGGAGCGCGTCGTATCCCGTGAGACGCTTCTGAACGAAATTTGGGGGCATGATGTGTACGTTGTCGACCGGACGATTGACGTGCACGTGCGGAAGATCCGCGAGAAGCTCGCCCGGCATGCTCACCATATCGAAACGGTAAAAGGTGTTGGGTACCGATTTCGAAAGGATGTGTGATGCGCAGCGTACGAACACAGATCACCCTCGCGTTTGTCGTATTCTCAGTTCTCGTCATCTCCATCCTTGGAGTAATACTGAGTTACGAGATTGAGAACTACTATTTTGAGCGGTTGCTCGCGAGTCTGCGTACGGAGACAAAGGTGATCGCCGCGTTATTGAAGGAATCCTCGTTGCGGTCCGAGTCGCGCATGGAATTGGAATCGCGCCTTAATGTCATTGCGTCGGCAGGCATGATGCGGATCACGCTGATTGATTCGTCAGGCGTGGTGCTCTATGATTCGGCTGTGCCCGATTCATTGCTCCCAACTCTCGAGAATCACTCCAACCGCCCGGAAGTCATTGCCGCACGAAAGAGCGGAACCGGGGCAAATGTGAGATATAGCAAATCCATCGACCATGACCTTGTCTATGTCGCGAGAAGCCTCTCATCGTCCGAGAGGAGCCGCGGGGGCTTCCAGAACCTGCAATTTGTCAGGATCTCCGTCGAACTCACAGAAGTGAACCGAATAATGTATGAGATCCGGTTTAAAATCGTCCTCGTCTCGATTTTCGTCCTCGTGTTAGTGCTGATCGTGGTTCAATTCATCTCGAGGCGGCTCACGAAGCCCCTGACGGAGATTGCGGACATGGTGAAGGAGATCAAGGCAGGCAACCTGGATCAGAAGCTGCCGGTTCGCACGCGCGACGAAATCGGACGACTGGCCAGCCTCATTAACGAGATGACCGACAAGCTCAAAGCCGATATCGAACAACTGAAAAAGCTCGAGAGAGTGAGGAGTGAATTTCTGGGGAACGTTTCTCACGAATTGCGCACTCCCATTTTCTCGCTCAAGGGATTCCTGGAAACCCTCCTTGAAGGAGCGATCGATGATCCCGCTGTGAACAAAAAGTTCATCGAGAAGGCATATCACCATGCGAATCGTCTCGATCATCTTTTGAGTGATCTCATCGAGATTTCGCGCATCGAGTCTGGTGAAATGAAGATGAGCTTCCGGTACTTTGATGTCGTGTCGTTTCTCCAGCAAGCAGTGCAGGATTCTGCAGATCAGTGTGCCGCGAAGAATCAACGCCTGGTTGTGCATGTGCCGGATGGAGAAGTCATGGTGCTGGGAGACAAAGACCGGCTCATGCTGGCTGTCGGCAACATTATTGATAACGCTTCGAAGTATAGCCCGGCTGAATCGGCCATCACTGTCGACGTCATTGACCGCGAACAGTTTGTAACAATCTCTATTTCAGACAACGGTCCCGGCATCGAGCCTGAGCACTTGCCGAGAATATTCGAACGGTTCTACCGTGTTGACAAGAATCGCTCCCGCGACGTGGGTGGAACAGGTTTGGGATTGGCGATTGTGAAACACATCATCGAGGCGCACGGCGGCAAGATCTCTGTTTCGAGTGAAGTCGGCAAGGGGACGAGTTTTTCTTTTGACCTGAAGAAGTAGTCCGGGTCACCTCCTCAATCCTCAACTCCTTACTCTTCGAGCGGGCTCTCGACAAACTTGGAGCGTCGAACAATATCCTGGGGCCCTTCTGACTGTCGGGCGACTTGGAGTGCCGATGGAATCGGATCTTCGAAAAAGTCTTTTGATGCCAGCATACATGTGATTATTCGCAGTATGCCTGGATTCGGCCTCGATCCTGGTATGTCGGATGGCGATGCTCGCGCCGGTCCACCGCTGTGCGATTCGAAACTCTCGCCTTGGCGCGCGATTTCATTACCTGCCGATTACCAACATCCCGGGACAGGCCCATCTTCGTGAGGGTCACCTTGGCCTCATGTCGCGACCGATTCCCCT
>DOWV01000001.1:0-234 GCA_003519375.1 Bacteroidota bacterium | reverse complement strand
ACTGATAACCTATGGAGGGACATCCGATGCCTACCGCCGCAAAGAACAATGAGATAAAAGCAGAACAACGAGCAAAGAAACACATATGGTCTTTCTTAAAAGCCCCTTTCATGGGCAGTGTGGTTGACGAGTCAGACTGCGAACCGATCGGAGAGCGGGAGTTCAGACTTCTGATGGGTCTCGTTGCATTTGCTACGCTTGCCTTTGGATTCATCATGAACGGCTGGCTTGGTT
>DOWV01000080.1:7087-7340 GCA_003519375.1 Bacteroidota bacterium | reverse complement strand
CCACGCACTCAAGAGCTTCTGGCAACGATCCACACCAAATTCCTGCCGAACCGGATCATCATGCTTGCTGACGGCGGGGAGGGTCAGAACTACCTCGCGGCATCCGTGCCTTTTCTTGGCACGCTGAAAATGATTGACGGAAGACCGACAGCGTACGTCTGCGAGAACTACTCCTGTAATCTTCCCACATCAGATCCGGAAGAGCTGTTGCGCTCTTTGGCTCGGCTCTAACGTCGGGAGCGGAGCTCCCGAC
>DOWV01000080.1:4001-6959 GCA_003519375.1 Bacteroidota bacterium | reverse complement strand
GCGGAGCTCCCGACGAGCATTTGTTGGAAACCGCTCCTGGTGAGATCGGGAGCGGGAACGGCCACGAGACGTCGGCTGTTCAATGCAGAGAATCTGTCTGCCCTGCGATGTCAGGGCCAGCCATCACAAACACAAGTGTGAGATTCAAATATGAAACCGATTCTAACGTTTGCCCTCATCCTGCTCACCGGCGTTGTCTTGAATGAGGCTGAGGCCCAGTGTTCAGACGCGGGCGTTTGCTCGATAGGCCATGACTCGGCGCCGGAGAAGCATTTCATCGCACTTGCCTACTCGTTCGGCCGCAGCGCGAAGGCAGACGATCTGACTTTCCATGCAGTCAGTATCGAGGCGAGTTTCGTGGTCTTTGAATCTTCACGCATTTTTGCATCGATCCCATGGTCGGCGCAAAACGGTCCGCTAGGTTCGGTCCGCGGCATTGGCGACGTGATCGTTGGGTGGGACCAGGTCCTTCTCCTAGGCAGCGAGGAGAGTTTGTCGCTGCAAGCCGGCGTGAAGCTTGCGACGGGGAGCTCCAACAGCGAAAATCTTCCGCAGCGGTATCAAAGCGGGTTGGGCTCGAATGACATCCTCCTCGGACTGAGCTACACGACCAGCCGCTGGAATGCCTCAATCGGCTATCAGGCGGCGGGAGGCCGCAGCTCGAACGATGTCGATAGGCTCAAACGCGGCGACGATGCCATGCTTCGGGTCGGTTATCAAACAACGTGGGAGTCCGTGACACCGTCGATCCAGATGCTCGCGATCAAGAGACTGGGAAAATCGAGTGTCCGTGGTGCCACAACAGGCTCAGCCGGCACATACTTCGACCTTCCAAACAGCGATCAGTTCCAGGTAAACGTCCTTGGCTCGCTCCTGGTGCCGATCCAGAAATCCCTGACCCTCAACATCACCGCAGCAGTTCCTCTCCTGAACCGCGAAGTGAATGTCGACGGATTGACGCGGAGCCTGACGCTCGGGACCGGAATCGCCTGGACGTTTTGAGCTTCGGGCCGCCACACTTCAAACTTCACCAATCATCGATGGATATTCACTGTACACCCGCCTTTGCATCTTTCGAGAGCAGATTCTTCGCTCCGTCCTTCGACGGTTCGACAAGCTCACCGCAGGCAAGCCCGGGACTCCGCTCAGAATGACGTTTTCTCTTTCTTGATCCACTCAGTACAAAACCGGCCTGTACTCAATACGCAATCCGAAATCCGCAATCCGTCCCCACTCTCTTGCTCCCTCCCGAATCATTTGCTAATTTGATCCCGTACCATGAAGTGCCTGAAGGGAGGCGCAATCATATGCAACTATCGTCGTTTCTTCTCATCGTCGCCGGATTCCTGACCGCGTTCAGCTGCAGAGACACCGGGATGTCATCGGACCAGGAGCGCCTGCCGATGCGGCCGCTCACATCGGTCGAGCAGGCACTCGTCACGGCAGACAATTCATTCGGATTCAAGCTCCTGGCCGCGGTCAACAAAGAGGACGCCGGCAAAGACGTCTTCATCTCCCCCACCAGCGTCTCGGTGGCGCTCGGGATGACGCTCAACGGCGCCAACGGCGCTACCCGCGATTCGATGGCGCGGACACTCGAGTTCTCCGGGCTGACGCAGCAGGACATCAATACATCGTACCAATCGCTCATCACGCTTCTGAAGGGCATCGATCCGAAAGTGATATTTCAGATCGCCAACTCGATTTGGTACCGCCCGGACCTCAGGGTCGAACAGGCGTTCAAAGACGTCAACAAACAGTATTTCGACGCGGAGATCAACAGCATCGATTTTGGAAGTGCTGAGGCGCCGAACACCATCAACGGCTGGGTTGATCGAAACACAAACGGAAAGATCAAAGAAATTGTGCCGAACCCCATTCCCCGCGATATGGTGATGTACCTGATCAATGCCATTTATTTCAAAGGGACGTGGGCATACAGATTTGATCCGGCCAACACGCGGGACGACGCATTCAAGCTCCCATCGGGTTCGGCGGCACCCTGTAAAATGATGTCCATGAAAGCGACGCTGAAGTACACCGAGACCGATCAGTGCCAGGTGCTGGATCTCCCATACGGGGACGCCGGCTACAGCATGACAATCGTTCTTCCGAAGGTGGGAAAATCCATCGACGACTTTGCCGGCGCGCTCACACAGCAGCAATGGAATATCTGGATGGCGGGTCTGGCGAAGAAAGAGGGAGATGTGTATCTTCCAAAGTTCAAGCTGGAGTACGAGAAGAAATTGAATGACGTCCTGAAAGCGATGGGGATGGGCCTGGCGTTTTCGCCGGGCTTCGCTGATTTCACAAACATCGACACGCGGGGCGGGCTCTTTATCAGCGAAGTCAAGCACAAGACATTCATACAGGTTGATGAAGAAGGGACTGAAGCTGCTGCAGTAACTTCCGTGGGAGTCGGGAGAACGAGCTTCGGCGACACGTTTGTCATGAGAGTTGACCGGCCGTTTCTCTTCGTGATACGAGAGAACAACACCGGGACGATTTTGTTTATGGGAAAGATCGTTCAACCGAAGTTCTGAGTCCGTTCGCGGTAATAGCACACTGAAAACACAGATGTTACAGATTCACACTGATAGAAATTTAATGAGACAAGAATTCTTTATCTGTGGCTATCAGTAACATCAGTGGAATCTGCGTGCTGATCGAGAACTTCACATTCTTTTGAAAGGATTTAACTCTGTCCGACAACATTCTTCTCACCGTTTTCGGTACACTCTGCGGAATCGGGATCATCTTCGCGTTCGTATGTCTCGTTTTTGCCGTGAAGAATGCGAAGCGGCCCGACGGCGAGATCAAGATGGCGATCTGGTCATTCGGAGCGCTGGCCGGACTGGTGTTCTCCGGGATGTGTTTCGCGTATTTCATTGTCCCCATCCTCATCAATCACTGGTTGAAAACGTCCGGTTGAGCGGGCAGACGTCCGGAGCCTGATGG
>DOWV01000080.1:0-3828 GCA_003519375.1 Bacteroidota bacterium | reverse complement strand
ATTGATCCTGCAAGTGTGTCACTCTCAACCTCTCACCTATCCTTCAACCTCAGACTTCGAACTCCCATGAAACTTCAAACTCTCTTCATACTGCTCATCTCCGCCGGTCTATTCTCTTCGTGCACAAGCGACCGGGCGTTTCGTGAAGATCAGGGCCGGCTCGCGGACGAAGTACGTCAGGAGTTTTTACATTCATGGAACGCGTACAAGAAATACGCGTGGGGACACGATATGCTGCGACCGGTCAGCAAGGCCCCGGTCGATTGGTACAAGGTGACGCTCCTCATGACACCCATCGATGCCCTCGACACCATGATATTGATGGGATTGAAAGAAGAAGCGGATGCGACGCGGGAATACATCGTCTCGAACCTCTCATTCGATCATGATATCTACGTGAAGAACTTCGAAATCACGATACGTTTGCTCGGCGGGCTGTTGTCGAACTATCAGCTCACTGGCGACAAGCGGCTTCTTGCCATGGCGGACGATCTCGGCCGCCGGCTGATGCCGGTGTTCAAATCACCGACGGGCATACCGTACGTCGACGTGAATCTGAAGACCGGCGAGGTCAGGAATTCGCGGACGAATCCGGCGGAGGTTGGCACACTAATCATCGAGTTCGGGACATTGAGCAAGCTCACCGGCAAGCCGGAGTATTACGATGCGGCGAAGAATGCGCTCGTGCAGATTTACAAGCGACGATCCTCCATCGGGCTTGTGGGCACGTGGATCGATGCCAACACCGGCCAGTGGCTCGACAGGAACAGTCACGTGAGCGCCTGCATTGATTCGTATTACGAGTATTTGCTCAAGGGCGCGATACTCTTCGGCGACCCTGAGTTGAAGCAGATGTGGGAGGAGAGCAAGTCGGCTGTCATGAAACATCTCGCCGACGAAGCTCCGAGCGGTTTGTGGATCGGGCATGCCGACATGGAAACCGGCAAGAGGACGCACACGTGGTTTGGTTTGCTCGACGCGTTTTTCCCGGCCGTCCTCGCGCTTTCGGGAGACGTGGCGACTGCAGAGCGATTGCAGGAATCGAGTTTCAAGATGTGGAACAAATACGGGATTGAGTGCGAGCGGTTTGATTATCTGAAGATGGATACGGTCGATCCGCGTTTTCAGTTGAATCCCGAGATCATCGAGTCGGCCTACTATCTCTATCACTACACGAAAAATCCGCGTTATCTCGAAATGGGAAGGACTTTTCTGAGCGATTTGAAGAAATATTGCAGGATGGATGAGGGATATTCGGGTTTGAAGAATGTCGCCACGAAGGAGCGGAGTGATTTGATGGAGAGTTATTTCCTGGCCGAGTCGTTGAAGTATTTGTACCTCCTGTTTGCACCCCCCGAGACACTGGAGTTTGAGAGGGTGGTGTTTAACACGGAGGCGCATCCAATCAGGAAGACGTGGTAGTTCTGGGAAGGTTAGACGGAAGGGCTCGGGCGGTTCATGGTGGTAAGACGGAAGACGTGGCGAATCGGTTGATTAGTTAAATGGGTGGGCGGGTGGAGTAGAGTCCGATCCCTGGTCGGACAAGACAGAATAATGGAAAAGTGGAATGGCAGCAAAACTGAAATCACGCAAACCAATCAAGCCCATTCCGCTCAGCACGCGAGGCAGCGCGCTGATGGGCGTTCTTCTGTTCTTACTCGTGCTCATTTGGGTGATCAGTCTGTACGCGTACTACACACTGCCCGAGAGGGTACCGACGCATTTTGGATTTTCGGGCAGGCCGGATTCTTTCGGATCGAAGAGTACGTTTCTTTACCTGCCGGCAGCATTCAGTCTTGCACCGCTGATTTTTCTTCTGGTCATACGATACCGTTTCACGCTCATCAACAAGTATCCGTATCTGGCTAACCTACCGGCATTCTTCGCAATTATTGAGTTGCCGTCGGAGAAGAGAGCCTATTGGCTGAACCGTTATTTCGAGCTTGTGCTGATGCTCGGAGTGGCGCTTGTTGTTTTTCTACTGGTTATGCTCCTCGGCATCTTCAAAGGGACCGTCGACGGCGAGATGCCGTCGTGGTTTTCGATCTTCATGCTCATTCTTCCCTTTGGGCTTATTGTTCCGTTCATCTTCGCGCTGAGGGCGCTCTCTCTAGAGATGGGGAAGGAAGGAGAATAGATTTTGGAGTTTGGAGTTTGGAGTTCGCAGTTTACAGTTCACGGTTCACGGTTTACTGTTGTCGGAAACGGATTGATGAGTTTCTGTAACTGATTGTCATTGCTATCCTACATGCGTCTCGCCTTTTAGTGTTAGTTCTCGACCTTTCCCGATAGATCCGCGATGTGCCAACTGCAAATCGGTTGATCACCACTTCGGTTGCCTTTTCCTCTGCAGATTCATAGATTGCTCCTGATATTCTGCCCATCGCACCGTTTGAAGTTCACGTTTAAGAGATTGAGGCCAGATGTTTCTCCCACCACACGGGCAATCTACTCCCCGCCCACACACTTGGAGGATCTTCCTCGTTCCTCCGGACCGCATTGGTCTAACCATCGAATTCAATCAAGCAACCATAGAGCGACTCAAGTCGATACCAGAGCATCAATGGCACAGCGACACCAAAACGTGGACGTTCCCCCGGTCCCGCGATGTGCTCTACATGGTTCTCGCAGCATTACGGACTGATTGGAGAGCCCTGGATCGGGATGTGGTCGCCGCTCTTCGTCTCACGGAACCATTGCGGCCAGGCGAGCGCCGTCCGTCCGCCGCAAGAAATGAGCGATCTTCAGACCTCGAGACGATGCGAAAGGAATTGCGGCTCAGGAGTTACAGCCCGAGAACGATGGAATCCTATCTCGGGTCAGTTCGTGCGTTGTTCGACTTTTTCCCTTCGCAGTCACCCCGGGCTCTCACAGAGACCGAAGTGCGGAACTACCTTCTGCACTTGCTTGAGAAGAGGAAATTGGCGAACGGCACTGTGAATCAGGTTTTCAACGCTCTTCGCTTCCTTTTTGTAGAGGTATACAAGAAGCCGTTTGTGATCGGGTCTCTTCCTCGGCCGAAGAAGGAGAAGCAGCTCCCCACGATATTGAGCGAAGAAGAGGTTGCACGGATTCTGAGCTCGATCGACAACTTGAAGCACAAGACGATGATGATGTTGGTTTACTCAGCGGGTCTTCGTGTGAGCGAGGTTGTGAGCCTGAGGCCGGAGGACCTCGATCCAGACCGGCGGGTTATCAACGTACGTGGAGCGAAAGGAAAGAAAGACAGAATAACATTGTATTCGGACATCGCGCTCCGGTATGTGAAGGCCTATCGGGATCGGTACGCGCCTGCCGAATGGTTGTTTGAAGGAATTGAGAGACGGAAAGCGTATTCGATCAGAAGTGCACAGGCTGTTTTCGACAAGGCGGTTGAAAGAGCGGGAATAACGAAGGATGTTTCGATTCACGACTTAAGGCACGCGTTTGCGACGCACCTGCTGGAACACGGGACAGATCTACGATATGTGCAGTCGCTTCTGGGTCACGAGAGTTTGAAAACGACACAGATCTACACACATGTGAGCTCGAAGGCATTGGGGAAGATCACAAGTCCATTGGACTTCATACCCAAACCGGTGAGGCATTACAGAAGAGTCGCGATCACGCGAGGCGGCGGCTTCCCCGCCAGTTTCACATGATTCACGCAATACATCATTGCACTAGTTGTGCGCAACCGCCACCGAGCGGAAAGAGAAATGTCAGGGCACACATTTGGCGGCGCGATCTTTAGGGTAAAAGAAACGTCGTGCTCATCTGTCAGGTGTGGTTCTGCGCCGCCAAAGGCATCGGTCGTTTTCAGCAATCTCAAAGCGAAGTGCAAACGGC
>DOWV01000262.1 GCA_003519375.1 Bacteroidota bacterium | reverse complement strand
TAGGTGAGCATTGAGACGGGCGCGGTCACCAAGGCCCAGCCGGCAAGGTTCACCTCGGAGGTTGAACCGCCGCTCACTGCCAGGAAACACCCAAACAGTGCAAAGAGAAGTGCGATCACCTTGATTCCGGTAAAGTCTTCCTCTTTGCTCACGACAACCGCATAGAGCATTACGACGACGGGGGCCGCATTCTGCACAAGAATGGCGGTTGCCACCGTCGACTCCTTGACGGTAAAGTAGTAGGTGTAATTCGTTGTTGCGATGCCGACGATGCCGATCAGGGCAAACTTGTACAGCTCGCGCAATTGGACACGGAACACACGCCGATCGGTGAAAAGAAACCAGGCCGCGAGGAGAAGAAAGGAAAGCGAGGATCGTGTCTGCGTGACAATCAGGGGATCGTAGCTGGTGAGAAACAAGTACTTTGCGAGTGACGCCGACCCGCCCCAGAGTGTCACTGCCAGTGTGACGAAGAGAATTCCGCGGGCCTGCGGGCGGTCAGTTGAGGTCATTCGAGGTCTTGGGCCGATCGGCCTGCTCCGAAAGGTCCCGGTAGTAACCGCTCTGCTCCTCATCCCCGATGAGATGGTAGAGATGAGAAAGCCGGCTGTATATGACCTTTTTGTTTCCGACGTGGTCGAGGCTGCTCTTCAGGAATTCCAAAAGCACGTCGATGGGAGGAATATTGAGGTCGGGATCGTAGCAATCACAGGCGTCGAGATATGGCTCGACAGCGCTTGGCCGGGCTTCGGCCGCCTTCCGGTAGTACTTGATAGCCAACTCGAAATTGTCGTACGACGAATACGTTACTTCAAACACGCTTGCGAGCCACATGTAAATGTCGTAGGCAATTCCTGAAAACTCCCTGGCCAGCTTTTCTCCGAAAAGGCAAAGCTCATCAGGACCGAGGGAATGGTTCCAGAACAGCAACCGGTAAAGCTCAACGTCCTGAATGCGTTGCGCAATAGCATCTTCGAACGCGTCGAAGATGTCGTTGAAGTCATTGGAGTTGGCGAATTTTGACCGGAGCTCTTCGGGTGTGTAGCGCGGCATGAACGATGTCCAATGCGCAAGGGCGCTTGAAGTGAAGAACGCTAGGAGAAGAATCGTTGGATATTAATAAAAGGCAGGGTGAAAGGCAAGAAGACGCCGCCTGCTCTCCGAGAGTTCGGGAAGACTTCGGGCGGCACTGAGTCATCGATGCGAAGATTTCTCACTGTTTGGCCCTCACGTCCATTCGCTGTTTTCACTTCGCTCTCGAGCAAGCGCCGGGATTTTGCTTCCAGAGTGCTTCAACGCACACCGCGGGCTTGATATTGTCGGCCAATTTTCACTATACTTATTCTACCACAAGCACCGTTCTGCACGCAATTCATCTGAAGACAAATCGAATCATTAATGCACCATGGGAGGAGTTCTATGCGGCGGACTTCATTGGTACTCGGTCTCATTGTTGTCTCGACACTCCTTGCCCTTGCCCAGGGTACTGATATTGCATCGGCAGTGGCGATCGCACCGAATGGCAGTGCGAGTGGCACAATAACCAGCCAAAACGCAAATCACTATTGGAAAGTAACAATACCGTCGAACGCTTATTTCCGTTGTCAGCTTGTCTCGGTATCGACAATCGATGTTAACATCATCCTCTATGACACAGACGAGAGCACGTCCATCACGTCAGACACTCAGTCTGGCCCCAATTCGGAAATCATCGCGTTTCTAAAACCCGGGACCTACTTCCTGCGCTTATATCTATGGAGCGGGACATCCGGGACGTACACATTGAGCACGTCTTTTTCGTCTCCTGTCCGGGCCGCAGACACGGAACTCAACAACGCTGCAACATCGGCCATCGCACTAAGCCCAACAGGGGCATCGACCGGTCATCTCGGATACTACTCGGCAGGCCAGACAGATGTCGATGACTATTGGAAGATCACCACAACGCAAGATGGATGGCTGCGGGTCCAGGTGCGGGCTGATTCCCTGGATGCGAGAGGCGATCGCCGACTGGACTTCAACGTCATACTGTATGATGTGAACGGTACGACTTCCATAACTTCTGATACCCGATATGGAACTTTTTCACAAGTCGACTATTTTTTGCGGCCGGGAACATACTTCCTGCGAGTGTGGCATTGGGACGGACGCGCAGGGAGCTACGAAATTAAGTCCGAATTCTTTACCCCTCCGCTCGCGAACGACCAGGAAGGAAACGACTCATATCAGAGTTCACTTTCCATGCCGGTGAACGGATCTGTTACGGGCCATCTGGGCTACTACGGTAACGGCCAGAGGGATAATGACGACTACTGGAAATTCACGACCACAACTGACGGTAAAATTGTTATTACGACAGTGAGTGATTCGCTTGATCGTTCCGAGGCGCGATTCGACCTCAACATGATCGTCTATGATGTCAATGGAACGACATCGATCACATCAGACACCCGATATAGCACGGTTTCAGAATGCATCGTGCACTTGCGCCCGGGGACTTATTATGTGCGATTGTGGTTATGGAGTGGCAATGGCGTAAGCTACAGGATCTCCGCTCCCCAGACAACGCCGTCACGAGCGAATGATCAGGAAGGAAACGATTGGTTTGCCACGGCGAGTACACTCACACTAGATGTCACAAGCACCGGTCATTCTGGATACTATTCGAACGGAAATACCGACTCAGAGGATCGATGGCGTCTTTTGGCTCCTTCGGCCGATTCCGTGTATGTTCATATCATATCAGACTCAACGATCGATTTGAACCTCATTGCGCTTACCCCCGATACCTCGTCATCGATCACCTCGGACAATCGAAACGGGACGTATTCGCGTGTAGGTATAAAACCGACTTCGGGATCGACATACTACTTCAAGGTATATCAATGGACGGGTACGGCAGGATCCTATTCAATCGTGGCAACGCGCTCGGCCGCGACAACAGATGTTCCCAGGGAGTCGGAGACGGCTCTCATTCCAACGGAGCTCACGCTTGACCAGAACTACCCCAATCCCTTCAATCCGTCCACGACGATCCGCTTCAGTGTAGCTGAGAAGTCTGTCATACGGCTTGCCGTGTACTCACTCCTCGGGCAGGAAATCGCCGTGCTTGCAGACGGGCTCCTGACACCGTCCACCTACACCGCAACATGGAACGGCCGTGACAGCCACGGGATGGAAGTTACTAGCGGAACGTATTTGATTCGGTTGACGACAGGGGACAAGCAGTTTGTCCGAAAGGCGCTGCTGCTCCGTTAGAAACGCAGAACGGGCAGGCAGGCCCGTCCATTGATCGCTTATGGAAGAGTCGCGGCGAAAACCGTGA
>DOWV01000377.1:12073-14353 GCA_003519375.1 Bacteroidota bacterium | reverse complement strand
TACCCAACCTAGAACCGGAACTAATTGACTTGATAGATCATGAGTTCGAGAAGTTTTATATTGTCGAGGTAGGCCACTGTACTTTTAGGCGTGAAAGACTTCACGAATTCGCCGTCTTTGCAGAGAAGATAACCGGGGTGGTTCGAGCAATCGAGAAGTCATTGACAGACGAACATAGAAAACGATTCGGGTATGATTAGGAATTGTTCTCGCCGGTGTCAGGCCTTACTTGTCCGCCATGTCTTTTGGCGGAGGTCCTGACACGCACAGGTAACAACATTCGGTGTTATCAGGTCGGTGTCGGGAGGTAACTCCCGACACCGGGACAAAACAGAAAGACTTTTTAGGCGCGAGACATGACACCAGCGCAAATCGTTCGCAATTGGATCGACCGTTTCAACGCCTCCGACATCGAAGGTCTGGCGGCACTTTATGCCCCCGACGCCATCAACCATCAGGTCGTCACAAAGCCTTTGAAGGGCCGGGACGAGATCAAAAAGCTCTTCGAGGTGGAGTTCGGCCGGGCTAAGATGGTGTGCATACCAGAGAAACTGCACGAAGCCGGCGATTGGGCGATCCTCGAATGGCGTGACCCGCTTGGACTGCAGGGATGTGGTTTCTTTGAAGTGAAGAATGATTTAATTGTTTTTCAGAGAGGTTATTTCGACCAGTTGACATTCTTTCGAATCCAAGGCATCCCGGTACCTGAAGAATACCTGAAATCTTGATCAGCGGGATTTCTCGAATCGGGTTAGCAGCCATCCTTTAGCGAGCGGTACGTCTGCCAATGCGCCTTCCACACATCATCGTTCTCGTTCTGCTCTTAACTAACCTCCCGGGTTGTTCCAAGACGCGCGACCGCGCAAGCGATCAGGCCCGACAATCCGTCGATTCGACCATGAGCGATTCCAGAAGCGGCACATTCGAGACGGCCTTTGGCCTCTCATGTCTGTCCGGTGACAGCCTCATTCTTTTCGAAGACAACTCGAGACCCGCACCCACCTCGCTCTACGCAGTCTGCCAGACTGAGCAGCCGATCCCGCTTTCCTTCCTTCGCCATCAGCAGGCCGAAAACAGAAGTGGCAGAATCACTGCGAGAAACTTCCAGTCTATTCCCGGACCCATCTTCCTGTCCCATGAATATTCATTGCCGCCTGATCAGACTATTCTGATAGTCAGTTCACACTTCCTGGCACACCACAGGCCGTTGCTTGTGGGGGATTTGGGCTGCGTTCCCCTCGACACTATGACGATCCGACGCATTGAGACTGAGCGCCGACTTCGCGTCCAATTCAGCTGGACGCTCTGCCGACTCGGGCCGTCTGCCCGTATGGCGCTCGTCCAATACCTTCCCGCTGACAGTGCTCAGCTCGTGAGTCTTGTCCTTATCAGAACGGAAAGCCTGGCTTTCGAAGACTACATTGGAGATCGTAGCGAAGAGGGCTCGGTTTGGCGAGTGGATGACGGCGGTGCTTTCAATCCACACGAGTTTAGAATAATCGCTGCCTTCGACTCCGTCGGGAGTCTTAGCATTGCGCGTAGCTGGGCGGGCCAGGAAGGAGACAACGCGGTCCTCTATTCTGTTGTCGGCAAACAGCTTGTCCCTATCCTTACGGCCTATAGATACTGGGCACCCGAATGAAGGCACTTCGCAAGCGCAGACCCGGCCGTTGGCTAGCGCAGCGAGCTTCGGAGGTGTGGATAGGAGATCAAGAGGTCCCGTCAACCTGAAAAAGAAGCTTTCATGGTTCTTTCCGTTGTCAGGAGGAAAATTCTGGCGCCGGAACAATAGAAGGTGAGCAACCATAATCCATGTCAGGCCGTTACATTGTTCTTCAACTGCCCGACACAGTGTACAACCACTCAAAGGGAGGGTACAACGATGGAATGGTACTTAAGAGTCGTGAAAGACAATTATGGAAACTTCGTTGGACGGGCAAGACGGAAAGAATACTGGATGTTCGCCCTGTTCAACATTCTCTTTATCATTGCGGCCGCCATCGTCGATCTTATTCTTGGCACGTTTCCGCTCTTCTATGTGGTCTACGCCTTGGCGATGATTATTCCAGGCATTGCAGTCACAGTCAGAAGACTGCACGATGTCGGAAAGAGTGGATGGTGGTACTTTATCATTTTGATCCCGCTTGTTGGGGCCATCTGGATGTTGGTGCTGCTATGCACTGATGGAACTCCCGGACCAAATGGTTACGGGCCATCGCCCAAGGCTGCTTGACACAATTTTCCTGAGTTCACGTCCGCAGGCCGATCGTCAGTCTGAGC
>DOWV01000377.1:4589-11929 GCA_003519375.1 Bacteroidota bacterium | reverse complement strand
GTCGAAGACTGTACCTGGCCTCGCACACGCCTCGACTCCCCGCCCGCCACCATCGTACTTCGGGGCGGGCAGGCGCTCGGCGTGACGACCTGTTTTTTGCAGAACAGCAGAGGAGCATCCTTAGTGGCAATTTCGCGTGATACCATTCTTCCCTATTCCGCAATCATTCTCGATTGCTTCGATGGTCACACGCCGATCCTCGAGTGTGCTCAGCAATTGAAGGAAGCCGGATTGCAGTTCAATGACAAAACTGATCTGGCGAAAGAGGCCGAATTCCTCGAAACAGTCAAGGACATTGCGCTTGAGGCGGCATTGAAGGAAAACAGGGACGTGAAGCCCTCAGCATTTGCTTTCGACTTCCTCCTCATCATGCATGGGCGCATGGAACTCAATAGAAAGGCTCTGGCGGATTTAATTGTCGGTATGGATTCTGTGTTACATCACGACATCAGAGCGACAAGAGAGGTCAGGAGCGGATTGAAAACGGCTATTGTATACCTCAAGAAGTCCTATCCGTCAGTTTTGACTTGGCTTCCGCTCAAGTACCAGCAATTTGTAAAAACGTTCAGGGGCGTCTAATCGTTGGCTCCCCGATGTCGGGACCCAGCAGAGTGCGGAGAAACAAAATTTCGTCACGTTGAGCGGTCCCGAGCGAAGTCGAGGGACGAAACGTCTCAATTGATGCAAATAGCAGGGTTCGACTCCGATCACCCTGACGAGTTTGCTTGGTTGGATGCCTTTTCAGCATCCTCCCATGTCATGACGTTCATATGTAAGTTATAACCGGATAGATCCGTGAGGACATTCCGCTCCATACTGCTCTACGCCGTATCGCTCGCTCTGCTCACGGTCGCCCTTCGCGTGCTGGAGTACAAACTCCTCATCGTTGATAACGCGCGGGAGCTGTATATCGGCGCCATCGCGCTTCTGTTCACAGCGATTGGCCTATGGGCCGGAGCGAGCTTTCGAAACAGGGTTCGGCACACGCCACTCATCGGTCGGGATTCACTCACGACATTCACTTCCAACCCTGATGCTCTCCAGCGAACGGGAATTACGGCGCGCGAACTGGAAGTGCTCCAGCTCGTTGCCCTGGGACTCAGCTCACGGGAGATCGCCGACAAGTTCTTCGTCTCTATGTGGCGTTGCTCTCGGGAATTGTGCTTCGCAAGAAAGCCGCGAAGGCGTGAGCATGTTTCAGAAGTTGAACATCCAAAGAGCAGTTATCGACAGTAGTCCCCGCGTTTGTGGTCGCGCTGGCTGCGGCTGCCGTACTCGCCCGATGACGACCGAGGATCTAGAATCTATCTCAAAAAACAGATTTTCGTGGTTCTATGGCATCTTTTCTTTGCGATTCTTGGCGATCTTTCTCGCCCCGAAGTTCGCTTTCGGGGGCGGTTATATTTTAACCGCCCCCGACAAAGACGTCGGGGCAGCTTCTCTATCTGCCGAGAGGCTTCTCGGCCTCAGGCGGAGCTCCAGTCCGTTACCTGCTCAAAGGAGTCAATATGGACAATCTCCAGCTCAGGCAAGTGCCTGTGATGAAGACGGGAATGCTCATCCGCAAGCCCGTCTCGGATGTGTTCGAGGCGCTCATCAACCCCGACATCACGACGAAGTTCTGGTTTACGAAAAGCAGTGGCAGGCTTGAGGCCGGTAAGCAGGTGCAATGGGAGTGGGAAATGTACGGCATCTCGATCGCGGTGGCTGCCAGGGTCATCGAACCGAACAAGCGCATCGTCATCGGGTGGCCGGGATACGGTGGTCTCACCACCGTGGAATGGATATTCTCGCCCCAAAAGGACGGCACAACGTTCGTCAGTATCACGGAAACCGGGTTCACGGGCGACGGGGACGAACTTGTGAAACAGGTGACCGACTCGACTCAAGGCTTCTCGTTGATGCTCGCGGGCCTCAAAGCGCTCCTTGAGCATAGCGTCAGATTGAACCTGGTGGCCGATCGTTACCCCAGGGGAGTCGAAGAACACTAACCAGGAACAGTCGGGATGAGCGCGTTCAACGTTTCGGCGTGATGGCGCAGAGGAGCAGCAGGACAAAAATGACGAACTCAACAGTGCCGGTCAACCTGAATCAGAAGTTCTCCTTGTTCAGCGAGCACTGGCGACCGAAGGTGGTGGCCGAACTGAACGGGCAGGAAGTCAAGCTCGTGAAATTCAAGGGTGAGTTCGTCTGGCATCACCATGACGAACAGGACGAGCTGTTTCTTGTCTGGAAGGGAAAGTTCCGCGTGGAGTTTCGTGATCGCGCGATGGAATTGAAGTCAGGCGAGTTTCTGGTTGTGCCGCGAGGCATTGAACATCGGACGGTCGCCGAGGAGGAAGTGGAAGTCATCATCTTCGAGCCGGCTGAGACGCGCAATACCGGCAACGTGGCCGACGACAAGTTCACTGCGCGTGCCGGAGAATCGATCTAGAAGCTCAGGCGAAAAGAATTGCCACAAAGTCACGAAGGCACAAAGGAATTGGAATGAGAAAGAAGGGAGTGCCTTGATTATCAATCATAGGGAGGTTCGTAACGATGTCACCGAGGGAGTTCTTCAAACTAACGTCATTTGCTTTGGTTCTTCTTAGTGTCACAGCTTCAGATGGTTTCGCACAGGCTGCAAAGCCCAAACAAATCCACCCCGACTCACTCATCGAGGCAGCGCGGGAGATCATAGGTCTCCAAAAGTACTGTGCTCTTGCGACCATCGACTCCGCCGGGCGGCCGAGAATACGCACCATGAATCCGTTCCCTCCGGAAGGCGACATGACGATCTGGATGGCCACGAATAGCCGGAGCCGCAAGGCAGATGAAATCCGTGGGAATCCGACCGTCAGCCTTTACTACGCAGATCACGCCCGCGCAACCGGATACGTCAACATCACCGGGAAGGCGTATCTCGTGGACGATATGCAGGAAAAGCTCAATCGTAAGCGGGAGTACTGGAAACAGGCGTTCCCCGACTGGAAGTATCTTCTATTGATCAAAGTCATACCCGAGAATATCGAAGTCGTCAATTACAGACGAGGCCTGGCCGGTGAGGAGCCGACGTGGAAGGCGCCCGCTCTTGAAATGAACACCCGCTAAATAGACAGTTCCCGGTCTCACGACCCGGGCCCGGATACCTTCATGCTCAATCATAACATGAAGAGGCTCTTATGCCCGTAACGACGAAAGAGATCAGCACATGCGGAGTAAAGGACGTGGTTGAAGTTATCTCGTCACATACTGAAAATTCCATTCAAGCGCTCAACAGAATGAAGGCTCGTCGTCACCATGACTCAACACAACATTCCTTTTCAGGTAATAGATTGGGGCGGGATTGAGAACATCGAGCATCCGGGATCAACGGGCTCGGCGTACTGGAAAACGGTTCAGCTTCCGGGCTTGAGAGTCCGGATCGTGACGTATTCAGCCGGATACCTGGCCGATCATTGGTGTCAGAAGGGCCATATCGTGCACTGCCTTGAGGGAGAACTCATCACTGAACATGAAGGCGGGGAGAAGTACGTTTTGAAGGAAGGAATGACTTATATTGTGTCCGACAACCTGAGCTCTCATCGTTCTCTTGCAGAGCGGGAAGTGAAGCTCTTGATCATTGACGGCGATTTCCTGATGCCAAAGTGACGGGGAAGAGAACTGCCGCATGGTGGGTCGAATCGGGACTTTCAACCAAAGGCGGTTCTGAGGCGAAGGCGGAGCTCACGCCGTTAGCTGGCGTCAGGTTATATTCACCAAAAGGAGGAACAGCGCGTATGAAACCCGAGACAAGAATTGCACTCGTCAAGATGGCCGAGAAGGCAAAACAAATTCAGACTGATGAGTACTCCGGCCGTTGGATAAGATACGGATATGCAGGAGCCGCAATGACAAGTTTGCTTGGTGTCTATCTCATGAGCTCCGCAATTGCGTTAATCTCCGGAGGCAACAACCCTCTCCTTGGGGCGCTGTATCTTTTGGTGACTTTGCTTTTCACCCTCATGCCATGGTATTTCATGATACGATACAGCCTCAATCGGAATATCCAACTGCTCTGTGAGGCAATTCTTTCCGTAAACCAGGATCAGAGCCATGTTCCTGCGCCGCCGCCGGTCGTCGAAAGAGCGCCCGGGGACAGGCAACCTGGCACCGGATCAAAGTCCGCTGGCAGGCGCCGCCGCCGCAGATCGGGTCGCAACCGGTAGGCGGGAGTGGGGGAAGACCTCTCAGGTATTCAAAACCTGACAGGCCGCAACCTCGAGAGAACAGATTAGCGAGTTCGAGCGAGCCTGAAGACTTTTCATCGCAAATGACTCCCAACTTGCCTGTGAACGGATGAAACAAACGCAAGGTCAGATCGATTATGCACCGGATCTCTCTCCTCTTCGTATCGATAATTCTCTGTTTGCCCTGTGCTTGCAACGAGTCCACTCAGTCACCCGCGAGGACGGTTCTTGTACTTTTTGAGATAGGATCCTCTTTCCAAAACGATCTCGTGACGCTTCTTCTCGATGATAAGCCGCTTCTGGAATCGCGCATCACGACGAATGACGTTCTCAGTCTCGCCTGGTCGAGCGGGTTCAAGGAGCTCTCGAACGACAGCCACTCGCTCTACTTTGCAGTTGCCGACTACGGAGTCCACGAGAGCTACAAGATCGATCTCACAACTGACACCTCCACGGTCGTCATCAGTCTCAACAAATCAGCGAAGCAGATTAGTTTTCAGCAATTCAAAGGCCGAATGTTGCGGGACTGATCGTCTGGAACAGTCCTAAGAAACCAACCTTCGCTCCTCCTTGCGTCCTTGCCTGCCGCGGCTCGCCGGGATGTTGTTTTTCGGGGAGGTTTCAGTTCGGGGGCGGCTGAAACTTCACCGCCTCGCGATTTGACAACTTGCGGGCAGGAAGAATCGCATATGATCTTACGCTGTCACTGACTACGCTTTAACCAATTCTCCCGGAGAACCAATGACATCCCTTTTTCGTATCGTCGTTCTATCGCTTGTCGTCATCACAGGACTATCAGCCCAGGAGCTGGCATTCCAGGGAAAGTGGAAACTCATCAAGGCAGGGAGCTCCGACCTCGATTACTTTCAGTACATGACGATTCAGTTTACCGTGATGCAGGATGAAGTCACTGTCGTGAAGGAATTCGGCCCGAAGCGGAAGGCTTCAGAAACAATGGTCCTCAAGACTAACGGTGGGGTGAATTCCGTGTCCGTGACGGACAGGACATTCATGTCCAGCTTGTACATGGGGCTGAAGCTTCCCTTTCGATCAAGAAAAGAAGTTACGGCAAGCTGGACAAAGAATAATATTCTGGCGATTCGCGAACGCTACCCGGTCGCGCTCTCTCAAGGCACGAAGCAGCTCGAGGTGGACAACACGTTCGAGCTATCCTCTGACAAGACCCTCCTTACCTATAGAATAAGAAGAAGCAGCAGAAGAGTCGGTCCGGATCTGGTATTTGTGTTCAAGAGGGCTGACGCGAACAACGCGTACGTCTATCAGATGACAGACGATTGGGAGATTGGTTCCGGACTCGGCAGGCAGGCCTGTTTCATCGCTCTCCAGGGAATCGTCAATGAGACGAACCCCCAGCTCTATTTCATCTACGGGCCCAGGTATTCTTTCAACTATACGGGGGAGCTGTTCAACTATCTTGAAAAGCAGAGGCACTTCACCTTCACGAAACTCAGTTCTCTGGAACAAGCGCTGCAGATCTTCAAGCAGCAGATTAAAGGATACATCATCTGGGACAAGAACGTCCGGACTTCCCTCATTGTTGCCTACACGCTCGCCGGGCTGGAAAAAGGGATCGTGATCACGGAGGAGCTGATTCCTCTCGCCGAACGCCTGGGACTGAAGCGAATTGAGGATTTCAGAGCCAAATTCACCGGGAAAACAGATTATGAGATCTTTACGTGGGCATATGAGAAGTACTGGCCGCGATGCGCGAAAGATCTCATCGTGTGGCTTGGCGGTGAGCATGGAACGGTGATGCTGCCGGGAGTAGCCGACTATGGGATGATGAAGAAGGCCTTCTTCACAGATCTCTCCGCCCGGGAAACTGACACGCTGGAGTGCAGTCTGACAAAGAAACTGCTCTCCGATATGAAACCCCTCAGCCAGGTGATGGGATGGCATTCCTACAAGAAGGACCTTGAAGAGGAATGGGTCACACTAACATCCTCCTACGCACTGACGGTGGATGGATTGCACAATCTGCCCAATACCAGTTTCTTGTACCGCGTCCCGCCAACGCCGGGTTTCAAGTTCAGGAACAACCACAACGTCCAGCCGGGGAAGAAGTACATCCCTGAGAGGAAAGTTTACGTTGCCCTGGTGCAGACAGACGGGCTTGGAATCGGGGCGTGGGTGAAGCCGGGGAGAGGCTCGATCCCCTACGCCTGGGAAGTGTCCATGAAATTCCAATACATGTCGCCGGCAATGATGGAGTATTTCTATTCACAGGCCACACCGAACGACTACTTCATCGGCTGCTTGTCAGGATCTTCTTACATGTATCCCAGGGCGTTCCCGAAAGAATGGCTGCCGAAGGAGATCGAGAACGCAAAAAACCTGATGGACTCGCTCGATCTCAAAGTGTTTGAAATCATGGACTACGCGGCCGACAAGATGGAGGCGGGCAATAACGATCTGCCGAGAGACATCGTCGACGCCTACTATGCGGGGATGCCGGATGCCATCGGCTTCCTCAATGGATATTTCGCCGCGCACACTTTCGCCGTGAGAGATAAACGTCCCTTTATCTCGTACGACTACTACCTCTCCGCCGAGAAACCCGAAACGGAAGCAGCTGCCGACCTCGAGGAGCTCGCCGCCCTGAACAGCGAACGACCCTATTTCCTCCTCGTCCATGTGCGGGAGTACAGCGATGTCGCGAGAGTCAAATCGATTTGTGACAAGCTTGGATCTGAATTCGAAGTGGTCCCGCTCGATATTTTCCTGAAGCTTGCCGGCGAGAAGCCGACGTTCAAAGAGGGATATTTCGACGGAGATGTCCGGAAGTTCTGAAATTTCCAGAAGCCATCTCAAAAACAGATTCTTGTGGTTCTACGGCATCTTTCCTTTGCGGTTCTTGGCGATCTCTGCGGTTATATTTTAACCGCCAAGTCCCGCTCTTGGATTCCGCCCATAAGCGGGATTCAGAAAGCGAAGCCGGGAAGAGGCGCCAAGGGGGGTTCTGAGATGAGTTCTACTCAAAGAAAGGCACGATTTCTGAGCGATGAGGATAGGCATCAGGTGACAAGATCAAGGGGGGTAAGAAATGACCAACGACATCAAACCTTTAGACATGATCCGGCATGCGCTCGCAACCATGATCTATCGGGGTGC
>DOWV01000377.1:0-4471 GCA_003519375.1 Bacteroidota bacterium | reverse complement strand
CTCCGGTTGAAATCGTTGCGCACATGGGCGATCTTTTTGACTGGGCCCTTTCAATGGCGAAAGGCCACGAGATCTGGCGCAACTCACCTCCTCAGGAGTGGGATCGTGAGGTCGCCCGGTTTTACGATACGGTCACAGAATTCGATTCCTACCTGGCGACCTCCTCAACGGTTGCCTGCCCGTTGGAACGCTTGTTCCAGGGTCCGATCGCAGATGCAATCTCCCACGTCGGCCAACTGGCGATGCTGCGGCACCTTTTTGGGGTGCCGATCCGGGGTGAAAACTACTACAAGGCGGATATCAGCATCGGTCAGGTCGGGCCAGATCAACCGGCTCCGAGAAAAGAGTTCGATTAATCCTCACCGCCATGCCTGGTGCAGCTAGGAATAGCAAGGGACTAAGCGGCAGGGAATGCTGCGGCGCCATTCTGTGTTCCATTTGATGCGCGGATCGCTCCGGTTTTTGGCAGAGGCCGTCCCAGGAAACACAACAAAGAATGATCTACTGGCCGAACGCGGAGGGAGGATTCAACTGGGCAGTGGAAGCAAAAACGAAAAAGGGGACGCCGGTCTGGTCGGTTTCGCGCCTCGAAAAGATAACCTGACACTCTATGTTATGGGATGCTCTCAACAGCGTCTTGAGCTCTTGAAGAAACTCGGAAAGTACAAATTGAGGGGGTCGTGCGTTTATGTCAAGCGGCTTGATGATGTTCATCTTCCTACGTTGAAGAAGCTTATTCAGCAATTCGTCAAGCACTTGCGCGAAGTCCATGGCTAAAGACCGGCGGTGTCGACTGGCTGCGGCTAACCCCCGGCATACCCGTAACCTGGTGCTTGTCCGTTGAGCTCCGGGATGCCGGCGCCGCGTAGATTCGAAAGGATCCGAGAATGAACAAGAGAACATCCGCGGCTATCGTTGTCGGACTGATCATTGTCCTCGCACTGAGCGTCCTCAATCATTGGCTGCTCACGAAATGGTTCAACGTCACCTATGTGGACTGGTATATGAAGAACGGCGCACTGGTTGGATTGGTCACTGCGCTCGTTTCCTTGGCATGGGGTGATGTGAACAAACATGTGGGCCTGATCTCCGCCCACCCCCTCATCTATTTGGGAGCTTGTCTGCAATTGGTTGGTTTACCGCTCTTTGTCATGGGCACACACATGAGAAAGAACAAAACCGAATCCCGAACGCGCCCGCCTTTTGATTCGCTTGTGTCAATCTTCCTGGTGACCATGCTGACATCTGTCATGTTCGTCTGGCTGGTGGTTGTCACGCCCATCCAGTACTTCGTGTTTTTGATATGCGGTGCGCCTGCGCGGTTGTTCTCCCAATCCACAAGGCGTGCCGTGGCCCGATTGGAAGGCGGATGGCTGGAGATCACTGAAATCGACAAGTCTGAAAAGCTGACGGACGGTTGGTGGGATGCCAGCATCGCCGGCAAGCCGGTTCCGATTACCAATCTGTTCGCTTCATTGGTTTTTTTGATACTGAAGCTGACTCTCGTTTGAACAATTGTCCCCGACATTCACTTCCCTGGAGGTCCCGTGAATCACCTTCCGACGGATCTGCAACTGCTCGACACGATCTATCGCAAATACTACGATATCTTTGCATCGTACAACGAGAAGTCACCGAACCGTTCGTCGAAGATCTACGTGCCGATCAGCATCGATGAGATCGCCAGACAGTTCGGCCTGGACGGCGACATCATCTTCGGCAGGCTGTACTACCACCTCGACCAGAAATATGCCTACAAACAAGAGGACAACGGGACGGTTCACCTGTTCACACCGGTGGTCGGCGGCGATCGCCATTGCGTCAATTTCGAAACCGTCGGTATCAAACGAAAGAATCCGATGAGCTTGGCCTGATGGGTGACACTGCGCGTGTCGCAGAGTATCCTGAATGAAACCTCCCGAGATGGATTCGTGTTCTCATCATGAGGAGATGATGTGGGATGGAAAGAGGGGGAAGGGATGAAACCGGAGAGGAGCGAAAATGTCTATTCGACCCGTTAAAAGCATCGTGCAATCACAGCCCACCATTGAGGGGGCGGGTGTCCGGCTGCGCCGGGCGTTTGGTTTCGGAGATACGGGGGAGTATGATCCGTTCCTCCTGTTCGACGATTTCAGGAACGAAAAGCCGGAGGATTATCTTGCCGGATTCCCCTGGCATCCGCATCGCGGCATCGAGACCATCACGTATGTTTTGGCAGGAGAAGTCAGTCACGGGGACAGCCTTGGAAATAAAGGGACGCTGGGGTCCGGGGATGTGCAGTGGATGACTGCGGGAAGCGGGATTCTGCACCAGGAGATGCCGAAAGGGGACCAGAAGGGAAGGATGCACGGATTCCAGCTCTGGGCGAACCTGCCGTCGTCGCTGAAGATGACCGACCCGCGCTATCAGGATGTGCCCTCGAAGGAAATCCCACAAGTTACCGATGATGATGGCACGAGTGTTCGGATTATTTGCGGGAGTTTTTGGGGCAGGAAAGGTCCGGTAGACGGGATCGCGGCAGACCCGCGATACCTCGATGTCTGGGTACCGCCCGGTCGCCGGAAAAAGCTGCCGGTCGAGACGACGAGACACGCCTTTGCTTATATCTTCGAAGGATCGGGTTCGTTTCAAGATGCCTCCGATCCCAGGGCCGTTAAGACGGATTTTGTGGGATCGGACGGAACTCCGGTCCTTTCCGAGGCCGGAAATCGCTCGCTTGTTCTCTTCGACTCGGGGGACGAGGTGACAGTGCTGGCGGGGGATTCAGGAATCAGATTCCTTCTGGTTTCCGGTCAACCTCTCGAGGAGCCTGTTGCCTGGCATGGTCCGATCGTCATGAATACGCAAGCGGAACTGAGGCAGGCTTATGCAGAACTTCAGAACGGGACGTTCATCAAGAAGCGATGAGTGCTATGCTGAAGGTGACCTTCATCCTCGCTGAAACATGTTGAAGGTCACCTTCTTCCTCGTTCTTTCTTCCTCGTTCTACCGCAACGAACTTTCGAACCTATACACTCCGGAGCCCGCCTTAAAAACCGCAAACCCATTTTCAAACCGCATGAAGGTCAGCTCAGGTGAGTTCTTGACAGCTTTTCCGCTTTCTCGCACCACGTTTTCACTCTTTGCCGGTACATGAATGAGCGCCACGGTGTTTGCCGGGATGGTGACATCGAGCTTCAGTTTTCCATTCTTCTGTTCCCACGCACTCTTGATCACTCCCTGCGGCGAAACGTAGCTGCCATTGACGTGACTCAATTCCCCGGTCACGTGCGGGTGGACGACAATTTCTTTGTAGCCCGGTTTTTCCCCGAGATCGATGCCGGCCACGTGCCGGTAGAGCCATTCACCGACAGATCCCATCGAATAGTGATTGAAAGAATTCATGCCGGGATCCTGAAATCCTTTCTCTGCTGTCCATCCGTCCCATCGTTCCCAGATGGTGGTTGCACCTTGCGTTACAGGAAATCCCCATGAAGGGAAAGTCTTGTTGAAGAGAAGCTTGAATGCGATATCAGCATACCCCATCTCTGTCAATACCGGGTTGAGATATTTCACGCCAATGAACCCGGTCGAAAGATGGCCACCCTTGGATTTGATGTCGTCGACAAGCAACTGCGCTGCAGTCCGGCGGAGATGGTCGGGCATCAGGTTGAAAGCAAGCGCCAGGACGTAACCGGTCTGTGTAGCGCCGTGGATTTTTCCGTCGGCGCCGAGGTATGCTTTCTGAAAGGCGGCTTTTACCGAATTGAACACCGCCTCGTATTTCTTTTGTGCCTCTGTGCGCCCAGTCGCCCTAGCCATATCCGCCAGCAGCCAGGCGTCGTATGCCCAAAACGCAGTCGCCAGAAGATCTTTTGGCGTTTCCGCCTCGATAGATAACCAATCGCCATAGTCGTTGTTGCGACCGTTCTTGCGCAGGAAGTCGGGATTTGACGACGCCATGTAGTTCATCCATCGCTCCATCGCATCAAAATGTTCGTCGATGATCCTTGTGTCGCCGTAACAGCGATAGATGTTCCAGGGAACGATCACCCCCGCGTCGCCCCAGCCCGGCGCCCCAAACGTCCCATTCTTGTCGATGAATGGGGATGTATCCATGAATGCCCCATCGGGAGATTGTGCATCAACGACGTCGTACATCCACTTCGTCATGAACGAGGAGACGTCCATGTTGAACGATGCCGTCCTGACGAAGATCTGCGCGTCGCCCATCCACCCAAGGCGTTCGTCGCGCTGGGGGCAATCGGTCGGTATGCTGATGAAATTCCCGCGCTGGCTCCAGAGAATGTTGCTCACAAGCTGATTCACCGTTTTGTCGGAGCAGCTGAATGATCCGCTCACCGGCAGGTCTGTATTGATAGCGCAGCCTGTGAGGGCATCCGCTCCAGGTGTGCCGGGATAGCCGGTGAGCTCGACGTACCGAAAACCATGGAAGGTAAAATGCGGCTCGTACGTCTCAACTCCCTTGCCC
>DOWV01000369.1:3465-8772 GCA_003519375.1 Bacteroidota bacterium | reverse complement strand
GATAAATCCGTAACGCGTGTACTTCTTTCCATCGGAGGACCGGACAGCCTGATGGACGTACTTCGGGGTGAACTCAACGACAAGCGAAGTGGAGTTTTCGGAGATGACGCGGAGGTCGGGCGCTGTCTGGGCGCGAAGGCCGACAACCAAAGCCATCAGGATCGATATGAGGAGAGTGCGTTTCATAAAATGAAAAAAGCCGAACGAGATGTGAACAAGCCATCTCATCCGGCTACATAGATCAATAGATCTGAAGAGCACCGAATTTGAAAAAGGCTTGTGGGTCTCACAACTCGGGAGTCCGAACAAGTGCCGCTACGACATCTTGTTCAGAAACCAACCTTTAACAAATTCGCTATAATGCTCTCCTCTGTGATAACGTGCGTCTAATATAACAAGCTCAACGAAGAGAGTCAAGACCTTTTTAGCCGCGCTTGCTTCAGGTCACTTCACCCGGAGGATCCTGAATTCAATCCATCCGCAGGGCAACCGTTGGAATGAAAATCAGGTCGTCGTTTCTACGATCAAAAAATTTCGATTTGATTTCGTGCAAGTCTTCCTCTCGAGTGCGGCCGGTCGCAGCACAGGAAGATTCGAGCGTCGCCTCGCTCAACATCAGCGGGGCAATGACACGCACTTTCCTTTTTTCATTGCTTCTCTGCCGAAAGTTGGCTAAATTTACTTGGTTTTCATCTATTTTTTGGGATTGGAGCTCAATGTCTAAACCGCTCAACGTCTTGTTTTTGTCCAGTGAGGTCGACCCTTTTGCAAAAACCGGAGGCTTAGCCGACGTTTCGAGCGCGCTTCCGCAAGCTATCAAGGAACTGGGGCACGAAATCAGGATCATGATGCCCCGGTACCGCTTCATCAGTGAGCGACGGTACAAACTCCACGACATTATCCGCCTCAAGGAAATCCCAGTACCCGTCGGTAAGATCACCGAACAGGGGAACGTCAAGTCGTCCTTCATCAGCAACCTGAAGGAAAAAGTCCAGGTCTACTTCCTCGACAACGCCAACTACTTCGGCCGCGACGGCATCTACCAGAGCCCGGTGGGAAGAAAAGATTACAAGGACAACGACGAACGGTTCATTTTCTTCTGCCGCGGCGTGCTCGAGACACTGAGGCGGCTCGGCTGGCAGCCAGATATCATCCATTGCAACGATTGGCAGACGGGGCTTGTCCCTGCCTATCTGAAGACGGTTTTCAATCAAGATTCTTTTCTCAAGCCCATCAAGACCGTCTTCACGATCCACAACATGGCCTATCAGGGCGCTTTCCCTGCCGACACATTCCAAAAATCCGGACTTCCGAAAGACCTTTTTCGCGTTGACGGTGCCGAAGCGTATGGGAAATTCAATTTCCTTAAAACAGGCCTTTTCTTCGCAGACTCGATTACGACGGTAAGCCGGCGGTACGCTGAAGAGATCGCCACGTCGGAGGAGTTTGGTGCGGGCCTTACCGGGCTTCTGGCAAAGCGGAAGAAAGACCTCCATGGGATCCTGAACGGGATCGACTACAATGTCTGGAATCCGGCATCCGACGATCTCATCTACCGGAAGTACGATGCAAAGTCGCTTGATGCAAAGCTTGACAATAAACGCGCCCTCGTGACCAAATTCAACCTTGCATTCAACGAGACCACTCCTGTTATCGGCGCTATCTCGCGTCTGGTGGACCAAAAGGGATTTGACATCGTGCTCGAGGCTCTCGACGAGCTCCTGAAGCTGAACGTCCAGTTCATCCTTCTCGGTGACGGTGACAAGGCAACGGAGAAACAGTTCGACGCCATGCAGAAGAAGTATCCCCAGCACATGGGGGTATTCTTCGGATTCGACAAGGAACTGGCCCACCTCATCGAAGCGGGGAGCGACATGTTCATCATGCCGTCGAAATACGAGCCTTGCGGCCTGAATCAGATGTACAGCATGCGGTACGGAACGGTGCCGATCGTCCGGGCAACCGGAGGCCTCGATGACACCGTCGAGGACTACGTCGGAAGCGGCAAGGGAACAGGATTCAAATTTGAGAAGTACGACCCGAAAGAGTTGCTCAAGGCCGTTCAGCGAGCGCTGAAGGTATTCCAGCAACCCGAAGAGTGGAAGAAAATCATGCGGAACGGGATGTCGAAAGACTTCTCCTGGGAACACTCCGCCAAGCAGTATGTCAACCTCTACAAAGAACTTCTCAAGTAACGCGCGCGTGAAGGTTGGACACGTTGGGTTATTCTTCGACCGCGATGGCACGCTGAACACTGAGGTAGATTACCTCTCCCGTCCTGAAGAGCTCAAACTCATCCCCAATGCCGCCCGGGCAATTCGAGAGGCGAACGAATTCGGTGTCAAGGTATTTATCTTCACGAACCAGTCGGGCATCGCGCGGGGACTGTTCACGGAAACGGATCTCGCCGCAATTCATGAGCGCATGATCGCGCTGCTGGCAAAGGAAGGCGCCCGGGTGGACGCCATTTACTTCTGTCCCCACCACCCCGGGTACGGCACAACGCCGTACAAGCGCGATTGCGATTGCCGGAAGCCGAAACCGGGGATGCTGAGGATGGCTCGAGAAGAGCACGGCATTCACCTGTCGCGGTCATTCGTCATCGGTGACCGGTGTATCGACATGCAGGCGGGGAAATCAGCTGGCTGCCGCACAGCACTCGTGCTGACGGGTTACGGCGAAGTGGAGCGGGCGGAGTGCATGGAGAACCGGGCAGTTGATTTCGTTGCCGCCGACGCGTACGAGGCCTGGAAACAGATACGGAACCTTCTCGTCAAGCAAGCCGTCGAATCAAAATAGGATCGTTGTTGAATTCTGGAGTGAAATCATTGAGAGTGCCCATAGCGTTTTCGTCCCTTTTGTTCGCAACATCATTGTTCCTGCTCTCCGGCTGCGCGAAGGAGCCGACCCCGGTAGGCGCGAAGCTCATTCCCGCCGGCGACCTCATCCACCTCGACACCGCGATATACCGTTCAGTGCGATGTTACAGCCAGAGCAACATCACTCAGACAGCATCCTCTCCCCGTGTGCTTGTCGGCTCGGTTGACAACCTTCAGAGCTGGGGGTTGATTCGCTTCGCCTATCTCCCCGATTCGGTCGCATCAAAGCAATTCGTCAGTGCGGAACTGGATCTTCGGACCATCTACCATTATGGAGATTCGGCTGCACCGTTTTCGTTCACGGTCCACCAGATTTTGTCGAACTGGTCGACGGACTCCCTGACGATCGATTCGCTCAAGGCTCCGGGCTTCTACAAGCAGTCGGCGTGCGGCACGTACAGCACCGCGCTGCTCGGCGACACGATATCGATCTCCGTACCTCTCGATACAGCCGCGATCAGAGCCTTGGGTACAGCCTCCGACTCTGTAATCACCAATTTCGGCCTTCTGCTCAAACCGACCAACTCGAGGGTCATCAAGGGATTTGGATCGTTTACGATTTCCGATGTCGCAATGCTTCCCAGGCTTCTCCTGCGATTTCGCAACGCCGCAGGCAATATCGATACACTCATTGAATCGGTAGGGGCTCACAGGTTTGTGACCACAGGTCCGAATCCCGTCTGGCCTTCGGACAGCACGCATCTCTATGTCATGAACGGCACATCGAGCAGGGGCTACGTGGAATTCGACGTCAGCGCCCTCCCTGCTCACGCAGCCATCCACAAAGCCGTTCTGGAGCTCACGCCCGACACCCGCCTGACTCAGACGAATTTCTTCACGGTTGATTCTCTCGAAGCCTTCTTTACAGGGGACGACGGGGCGATTCTGACGTACATCAGCGCTTCTGGCGGACCGATCCATGCAGGTGATTCGAAAGTGTACCAATTCTCTCTCGGGTCCTTTGTGCAGCGATGGCTCCGCGGGGCGAAGGTGCAGCGGGTCGCCATTGCCGGTTTCGCAGAGCAGGCGGCGATCGATCTCTTTGCGTTTCACGGAAGCTCAACCAACGCGGCGTTCCGGCCGAAATTGACCGTCATCTACTCCCTGATCCAATGAGACGCTTACCCATGAAAATAAACTCCCGGCTGAAGCCGGCACTCGTTGTCCTCTGTGCCCTTGCCGTTTTCACGTTGCCGCTCGTTGCCGGCGGTTCGTCATACTCCCGCTTCGGCGTCGGTGACCTTATGCGCTACGGAGGCAGCCGCATCGATGCGATGGGAGGAGCAGGCATTGCCCTGACGGGTGACGGATTTCTCAACCTCCTGAATCCTGCGGGCATTTCCAAGATTTCTTTCACGCGCTTTGCGGGCGGATTCGAATACGCGAGCTTTAATTCCACGGATGCGACGAGCAGCGGAAGGTATGCACGGGGCGCTTTCAAAGGGGTCGCATTCGGCATACCAGTCTCCCGAAACGACGGGGTCACGCTCCTTCTCGAGGCATCGCCGTATTCCAACGTCAACTATGCTACTCAGGTGCGAGACTCGATTCTGCAACAGGATTTCTACGGAACAGGCGGACTTTCCCTGCTCGCCATCGGCACGAGCTACAGTCCTGCAAAGTACCTGACATTCGGGCTGCGGATGAACTATGTGTACGGCAGGATCAGGCAGGTCGGGGATTTCACCTTCTCCGATCCGACCTTTCTCAACAGCGAGATTGAGCGGTCCGATTTTTACTCCGGCTTCAACGCGACATTCGGAGCACTCTATGACAGCATCGGTACATCTCTGAACTCCAAAGCACTCGAGCCGCTCGCCGTCGGATTTGTCTTCTCGACGCCCAGCACATTCTCGGTGGAACGACAGAGCATCCTGACGACGAGCCAATCGACCGACACGACGGCGATCGCCAGCGGCAACGCCGATCTCCCTGTCGCATATGGACTCGGGCTTTCGTACCTTTTTTCCGGCCGCTATTATGTGACAGGGGATGTCCAATACCAGAAATGGTCCAATGCCAGACTCTTCGGCACCACCATGCCTGACATCAGGAACTCCATCCGCTACGGCATCGGCTTTGAGTCTCTTCCGCAGAGGGACACTGATTCGTTCTGGAAACGTATCGCGTACAGGCTTGGCTTCTCCTATTCACAGACTTCCTACTCGCTGAATGCCACTGGCATCAATGAAATGTACGCGACGGGCGGTCTGGCAATCCCCATCGGACCCGACGCCAGGCTCGACATTGGACTCCAGGTCGGGACTCGCGGAACCACCGTCAACGGGCTTCAGCGGGACACGATCATGAAACTGTCGCTGTCCTTGAGCGCCAGCGAGGTCTGGTTCATGAACATCGAAGACGAGTAGAGCTTATCTCAAGAACCCTCACGCAAAGTCCCGCTCTTGGATTCCGCTCATAAGCGGGA
>DOWV01000369.1:1347-3192 GCA_003519375.1 Bacteroidota bacterium | reverse complement strand
TTTTGAGATCGGTTTGGACTATTCACCTTACAAGGAATGTATGATCGCTCTTGCCAGTGACCACGCAGGATATCAGTACAAAGAGAACCTGAAAAAAGTGCTCGACGAACTGCATCTCCCCTACCGGGATTTCGGTGCTTCGTCGCCGGAGAGATCGGATTACCCCGACTGGGGGCATGCCGCTTCTGAGGCCGTATCGAAGGGTGAATGCGAATTTGGGGTTCTCGTTTGCGGGACGGGCATCGGTATGTCCATCGTGGCGAACAAGCATGCCGGCGTGCGGGCTGCCGTATGCGAGTCCGTCACCGCTGCCAGGCTTGCCCGGCAACACAACAATGCCAACGTCCTGACCATCGGCGAGCGGGTGACCGGTTGGGAATCTGTCGTTGATATCGTCAAAGCCTTTTTCAACAGCTCGTTTGAAGGCGGGCGACACGCACAACGAGTCGACAAGATCCACTCACTGACAAAACTGTGAGATTTCCCGAAGTCGGCGCCAGCGCCATCATCATCCACCCAGACATCGAACGGTTATTCCTGTTCAATTTCCTCCACGATTCGTAACAGACCATCACCATAGACGACGAGCGTCCTTATGCGAAACCTCTCATCATCCGACCCGGAGATCTTCGCCTCCATACAGCTTGAAATCAACCGTCAGCATTCCAAGCTCGAATTGATCGCGTCCGAGAATTTCGTCAGCCTTGCGGTCCTGGAAGCGCTCGGATCTGTCCTGACGAACAAATATGCCGAGGGGTATCCGGGGAAACGGTACTACGGCGGGTGTGAGCACGTCGATGTTGCCGAAAACCTGGCACGCGACCGGGTTAAGAAACTTTTTGGTGCAGAGTACGCAAACGTTCAGCCCCATTCCGGATCTCAGGCCAACATGGCCGTGTACTTCACGTTTCTGAAGCCGGGAGACAAAGTGCTGGGCATGAACCTTTCGCACGGGGGCCACCTGACGCACGGTTCGCCGGTGAATTTCTCCGGACAGTTATTCAAGTTCTCCGCCTACGGAATTTCGCGGGAAACCGGCACGATCGACTACAACGAGGTCGAATCGGTGGCCAGAAAAGAACGACCAAAAATGATCACGGTCGGCGCGAGCGCTTATTCACGCAACATCGATTACAAGGCCTTCCGCGGCATCGCCGATCAGGTCGGCGCGTTCCTTTTCGCCGATATCGCACATCCGGCCGGATTGATCGCCAGCAGGCTGCTCAATGATCCGCTGCCTCACTGTCACGTTGTCACGTCGACAACCCACAAAACACTGCGCGGCCCGCGGGGCGGCCTGATCCTGATGGGAAAAGACTTTGAGAATCCGTTCGGGCTTGTGGCGCCAAAATCGGGGCGGACGAAAATGATGTCTGAGCTCCTCGACTCGATGGTCATTCCCGGCATTCAGGGCGGCCCGTTGATGCATGTGATCGCAGCAAAAGCGGTCGGATTTCTGGAAAATCTCCAGCCGTCGTTCATCGAATACTCCCGTCAGGTCATCCAGAACGCACAGGCTCTGGCCGCAGCCCTTGTGAAAAGGGGCTGCAATATCATCTCTGGCGGCACGGACAATCATCTAATGCTGGTTGATCTGCGGAACAAGAATGTGACGGGGAAAGACGCTCAGGAGGCGCTCGATCTCGCCGGCATCACTGTGAACAAGAATGCCGTTCCATTCGATGATAAATCACCGTTGATCACGAGCGGTATCCGAGTGGGTACTCCGGCCCTTACAACTCGGGGCATGAAGGAGCCTGAAATGGAAGTCGTTGCCGGATTCATCGACAGGGTCATATCCAACATCGGCAAAGAATCAGAGTACGATCGCGTCCGACACGACAT
>DOWV01000369.1:971-1168 GCA_003519375.1 Bacteroidota bacterium | reverse complement strand
GATCAGGCAGACGAGCAACGGGAAATGTCGTTCCTCGATCATCTTGAGGAACTCCGCTGGCATATTTTCAAGATCGCAGCCGGAGTCGTGATTGTCATGGTCGGGTGCTCCTTCTTTGCCGACTACATCGTGCAGGCGATTCTCCTGGGACCGCTCGTTGCCGTCGGACTGAAGGCCCAGGTGCTGGCGCCGTACGG
>DOWV01000369.1:0-862 GCA_003519375.1 Bacteroidota bacterium | reverse complement strand
CAGGCCGTGCTGGTCTCGGGCCTGATCATCAGCATGCCAAACACGCTCTATTGGCTCTGGAGATTCGTGGCACCGGGTCTCATGCCGAACGAGCGGCGGTATGTTTCGGGCATCGTCGGCTCCACCTCCATATTCTTCTTCGGCGGCTGCGCTTTCGGCTATTTCGTGCTCATTCCTGCGGCGCTTACGTTCTTCGCGGGTTTCGGCACGCAGAACATCGCCCTCAACGTCGCTGTCGACCGGTACATCACTTTCCTCCTTGCTCTGGTTCTGGGTTCCGGGCTCGTCTTCGAGCTGCCGATGGTGATGTACTTCCTCGCCAAACTGGGCATTGTTTCCGCGGATTTCATGCGGAAGTACCGCCGGCACTCCTACGTGGTGATCCTTGTGATTGCCGCGTTTGTCACGCCAACACCGGATATCGTGACCCAGCTGTTGATGTCCTCACCGATGTTCGTGCTGTACGAGCTGAGTATTTTCATTGTGAAGTACGTTCAGAAGAACAAAGAACGCGAGAAGGAAAAAGCAGAGCAGGCTGAATCGGCTGACAACGAGGGTGACATCCCCCAATCTGACGACGAACAATGGTAAGTTTTTCCCGCAAGAAGACGGCGACGCTGGACAACATCAAGCAGCCCATTGAGAACGAGCTGAAGATCTTCAGCGGATTTTTCCGGGATGCCATGCGTTCCAAGGTCGGTCTCGTCGATCTGATGGCCCGGTACATTGTCCGCCAGAAGGGAAAACGCGTCCGGCCGATCCTGGTGTTCCTCAGCGCGAAGGCGTGCGGGACCATTACGGAAAGTACGTTCCGCGCCGCCACGCTCGTTGAGATCCTGCATACCGCGACTCTCATTCATGA
>DOWV01000223.1:6066-6263 GCA_003519375.1 Bacteroidota bacterium | reverse complement strand
CATCATGAACGGCTGGCTTGGTTGATTCTGGCTGGCAGTGAGGATCCTTGGTCTGGACGCTGCACCGTAAGCCAACACTCTGAGGAGAATCACCAAATCCTCCTACTTTCGCCGAATTGAGGGAGATTTAAATGAAGAGATTGTGTTGTACGATCCTAGTCGTGTATAGTCTGGTGGTTCATGCTCAAGAGAAAGAT
>DOWV01000223.1:3739-5918 GCA_003519375.1 Bacteroidota bacterium | reverse complement strand
GAGTTGAAGGAGCAGGCAGATGGTTTGAACGAGCAACTTCTCACACTGACACCCATCGTCGATGCACTCAAAAAGATCAAAATAAGCGGCTACATTCAATCACAGTTTCAAGTTGCCGATGCTGATGGCGTGGGTTCGTTCGCGGGCGGGAATTTCGCAGCCGGCGTGCATTCACGTTACCAGGTCCGCCGTGGACGATTGAAAGTGAACTATGACAATGACCTCACACAGTTCGTTCTCCAGGTTGATGCGACTCCCGGCGGAGTTGCGATCAAAGACGCCTATGTGAGTCTGAAAGAGCCATGGACGAGGACGTTCGGCCTGACGGCTGGAGTGTTCGACAGGCCGTTCGGTTTTGAGATCTCCTATTCCTCGAGCAACCGTGAAGCCCCGGAGCGAACAAGGATGTATCAGACCTTGTTCCCGGGCGAGCGCGACATGGGCGCAAAACTGGAAATCACACCCCCCGAGACGTCTCCCATGAATTGGTTCAACTTCAAGGCCGGATTCTTCACCGGCATGGGACCGACCGCACAGGAAAACGACAATTACAAGGATCTGATCGGACGCGCAGGTTTCATGCTCCCAATGCGCGATGCCGGATTGGAGATCGACGGCGGAGTTTCATGGTACTTGGGAAAAGTACGAAGCAATCAACGAGCCGTCTACAAGATGGATGGAGACGCGAAGACATTCGCGTACGACTCAACTGTAGCAAACATTGGTTCATACTTCGATCGGACCTACATCGGTGCAGATGTTCAACTCTACTATGAGATCCCGGTCTTGGGTGGGATGACGGTTCGCGGCGAGTATATCAGTGGCAAGCAACCTGGAACGGGAGGTAACAGTGCCACGTCGAACTACAGCTCGTTCTACAACGTCGCCGGAACGGCCCTCTATCAAAGAAACTTCTCAGGATTCTATGTCAACTACGTCCAGAATGTGGGCTTGAGCAATCAATTCATTGTGAAATACGATGAGTTTACACCTAACAGTGATGCGTCAAGCAATGGCATCGGAGCGACGACACCGGCCGGCAAAATCGCCCTCACAGCAGGCGATCTGAAATTCACGACTCTGGGACTGGGCTGGATATATCATTGGGACTCCAATGTGAAGTTCACCATTTATTATGACATGGTCACGAATGACAAAGTGAACTCAAGTGCACCGGCGGTACTGGCTGCTTTTAAGGATGACATCAAGGACAACGTGTTCACGGCTCGCGTTCAATACAAGTTCTAAGTTCACAGTCTGTTTAACAAGAGGAGAATCAAGAAATGAAAATGTTCATCACAGTCATTCTCACTGCATCCCTGTTCCTTGGTTTTGCGATGCCGTCCGCGGATGTCATCACGGTCAAGGGTTCTGACACAATGGTGATTCTGGCGCAGCGCTGGGCAGAAATCTACATGGCCAGACACCCGGGTGTGACGATCCAGGTGACGGGTGGAGGCTCTGGAGTCGGCATCTCCGCGCTGATCAACGGAACGACAGATATTTGCATCGCTTCACGCCCGATGAAACAATCTGAGATCGATAAGCTGAAGGCACGATTCAACGTGTTGGGTGTAGAGATCAAGACGGCGAAAGACGGTTTGTCGATCTATGTCAACGAATCGAGCCCGGTGCGGGAGGTCTCGATCGATCAGTTGAAGAAGATTTATACGGGTGAGATCACCAATTGGAGGGATGTTGGAGGTCCTGATGCGAAGATCATTATCTATGGCCGTGAAAACAGTTCAGGCACATATGTTTACTTCAAGGACAACGTGCTTGATGGAGCTGACTTCTCCCCCATGACTCAGACCATGCCCGGAACGGCGGCCGTTGTCAACGCGGTCGCAAAGGACAAACTCGGGATCGGCTATGGGGGAGCTGCGTATGGCAAAGGGATCAGATACGCGAACGTGAAGAAGGATGCAAAATCCCCGGCATATGAGCCGACGGAAGAGAACATCAAAAACGGCAACTACCCCATTGCACGGTATCTCTACATGTATACGCGCAATCGCCCCACGGGTGCCTTGAAGTCGTTTGTCGATTGGATTCTGAGCGCAGAAGGGCAGCAGGTCGTAACGAAAGTCGGCTACTTCCCTGTGAGGTAAGTCAGGACTGAACGAAGGTGCTTGGATTTCCGAGGATGGCCACGATAGTTCGTGGCCATCGCTGTTTC
>DOWV01000223.1:0-3503 GCA_003519375.1 Bacteroidota bacterium | reverse complement strand
AGGACGCCGTGGTCATCGCCGCGATCTCTTGAATCGCACCAATGTGGATTTGTTCGACGAACAGCAGCCTGGACCGGAATTCCTCAGGTTGATTGTGAAGCAGGTTGAATGCGGAGGCAAACAACTCAGACGGACTGTCCTCTGGATGCCCGCCAAATTTTGCATTTCCGGAGTATTCCCCATCACGAAACAAGTAGAAAAGCGCGTTCCGTTTCAACAGAAACCAGAGGGATTCGAATCGTTGTCGGGAGGGTCCGGAGAGCCGATCGAACGCGATATGGCCGAACTCGTGAAAGATAATGGATCGCAGAACCGCAGGGTTGTCGTATGCTATGAAGTAGCCCAGGGAAACGACGAAGATGTTCCGACTTCGCCCGGCTTCACCGAAATCCTGCAACGAATAGTCGATGGCAAGAGTATCGATTCGAAGCGAGTCAGGCAGAGTGCGATTCAGGGAATCAATTAACAATGAGGCGTACTCCAAACGCTGAAAGTATCGCTGGTAGAACGAAACGCTGTCAAACTTCTGGTAACGGACAAGGATCGAATCGACAGATATCGGGAGTTGAATTTCCACGAGTTGAAGTTGCTGGACGGCGCGCTGCTTTTCCTTTGCCCGAAATATTGCCTCGGATGAGCAGCCGGAGATGCAGAGAGGCGTAACGGTCGTCAGCAGCGCAAGCACTGCGTAGACGCAGAGTGCAAGTCCTACACCCTGTGGCTGCGTTGGTTGGCATCCGTGTGTTGCATGGTGTTGCATAGTCAGAAGCTTACATCATCCAATTCAGAAAAGCAATCCTGTAAGGGATCTCGCCTCCGTGTTACGGTTGCGAGGGAGCTTGAATAGCATCATTGCGAACACAGAATGCTGCACCAGCCCGCGTGCCATCTGCGAGTCCCACGAGGGCGATAGTGTCCATCGCAAACAGTCTGATGGAAGCCTGCGTTCCCCACTTGTTTGCGAACCAGAAAATTCCTTATCTTTAGTCTCACTTGATTTCTGGATCTTGAGAATGTCGAGACTTGAACCTGAGATTGCATTGTCCATCGAGCGTGCACTGCGGGAGGACATCGGAAACGGTGATGTTACGACCAACAGCATCATCGCGCCTGACGCTAAGGCTGTGTGCAGGATCGTAGGGAAACAGCATGGCGTCGTGGCCGGACTTGATGTCGCAGGAGCAGTGTTCCGGACACTGAACAGCGAAATCGAATTCGAGCCACGCGTCGCAGAGGGGGCCATGGTCAAGCCGGAGGAGTTTCTCGCTTCGATCAGTGGGTCCGCCCAGGCCATACTGACTGGAGAGAGAACTGCTCTCAACTTTGTTGGTCGCATGTCCGGAATCGCCACAACGACGCGCCGATTCGTTGATGCAGTGGCTGGAACCCGGGCCGTCATCCTGGATACAAGGAAGACCGCCCCCGGTTTACGGGTTGTTGACAAGCTTGCAGTGAAAAGGGGAGGGGGAGATAATCATCGGTTGGGTCTCTTCGATATGATTCTCATTAAGAACAATCATATCGACGCCTGCGGTTCGGTAAGGGAGGCTGTCATTCGCGCGCGAGTTGCGCATCCCGAACTCGAAATTGAAGTTGAGGCAAGAAATCTGATGGAAGTCAATGCTGCACTTGAAATCCAGGCGGGGCGGATTCTGTTGGACAATATGACGGTGACGATGCTTCGAGAGGTGGTTGCGATCAACTCTGGTCGCGCGAAGCTTGAAGCGTCCGGAAACATCACACTTGAAACGGTCGGCGAAATTGCTAAAACGGGTGTGGATTTCATCTCAATCGGAGCGTTGACGCATTCTGTGAAGAACTTCGATTTGAGTCTTACGTGGGTTGACTAAGGAAACCGGAAGAAAGGGATAGACTTTGTCAAACGTGCTGACGATTGGGGATATAGATTCTGTGGAGGGGATGTACAGGCGGCTGCAATCAATGCTCGGCGATGTCGTGCCCGACGCCGAGCTTTGGTATAAAGCGGGCCTGGCGTGCGAAATCAACCGCCTCAAAGTCGAGCGTAATGCCGTCATTCTTGGTCACAATTACATGGAGCCGGCGCTGTTCCATTCGATTCCCGACTTTCAGGGAGATTCCCTGGAGTTATGCCGCATGGCAGCTGAGACGGAGAAAGACATTATTCTTTTCTGCGGTGTCCGGTTTATGGCCGAGACAGCGAAAATCCTGAATCCGTCGAAGACTGTATTGTTGCCTTCCATGGCGGGGTGTTCTCTCGCGGGGAGTATCACTGCCGCGGACGTTCGGAAGCTGAAGGAGCGATTTCCAGGAGTCCCCGTTGTCGCCTATGTAAATACGTATGCGGACGTGAAGGCCGAGTCTGATATCTGCTGTACGTCCAGTAATGCTGCAAGTGTTGTCAGGTCGTTGGAGGCTGATGCTGTCATTTTCCTGCCTGATGAATTTCTCGCGCGTAACGTTGCGCGCGAAACGGGGAACCATATCATTTTCCCCACGAAAGATGACCTCTCGGGGATCACATTCGAGCCGGACCACCAGCTAATCGGATGGCAGGGGAGATGCGAGGTGCATGAGAAGTTCACAGTCGAAGATATCCAGAATGTGAGAAAACAGTTTCCGGATGTAGTTATCCTGGCCCATCCGGAGTGTAGTCCGGAGGTGGTGGATGCCTCAGACTATTCCGGGAGCACCTCGGCAATGACCCAGTACGTCGAACAAACAGATGCTCCTCGTTACCTGTTGCTTACTGAATGTGCGATGGCGGACAACATAGCTGCTGCCAACCCGGAAAAGCACATGCTTCGCCTGTGCAGCGTCCGTTGTCCACATATGAATCAAATCACCCTCGAGGACACCCTCACGGCTCTGCAGACCACACGCCACGTCATTGAGCTGCCACAAGACGTTATTCAGCGCGCATCGCGCGCTGTTGAGCGAATGATCGCGGTATCCTGACCGAAATTCCACCCGTTTCTCCGCCCCCGTTCGTGAATCTTCCCCCGAACACCGGATAGCTCCCAATCAACGAGCGTCTGGCGTTTCGGGATTCAACGACCAACGGCTTAACAATTCGGTAACATGCCCTTAACGGGCGAATAACACGAATATGCTATATTGGTTTGCTTTCAATGCTCCTATTCCCGATCAGTCTCCATGCAGGATTCGAAAGTCCCTACAACGAAACAAGCAACGCCTTCGCAGACTAAATCCGAATCGATTGCCAGGTCGGTCGCATCAGGTCATGACGTAAACAATGACAATTCTGGCAACCTGTGGTGGAAAAAGAGGTTTCGGCCCGGCGAATTCCTGATCGAGAAATCGATAGCTGCAATGGCATTCCTCTCATTCGCATTCATCACGCTCATCTTCATCTTCGTGTTTCGTGAGGCGTTGCCGATTTTCAGCTCGACTCCTCAAAAAACGACAGTTGAGGGGACCCAGTCGGTGCAGGAGACATACGGAGACGAGTCATCGACATCGGAAATGCAGAAGCAGGTCGATGAGCGCAAAAAGTCTGTGGA
>DOWV01000322.1 GCA_003519375.1 Bacteroidota bacterium | reverse complement strand
CTAGTGCCGCTTCCACTGAGTAATATTGTGTTTTCGAGAACGACCGTCTTGTGGAAGCGGGCACTACTGCCTTTTTGAAAAGGCCCGAGAACAAATCACAAGATTCCTTTTGAAAAGTGGCATTAGGACGCCCCGTGGCAATTCTTGTACTTCTTGCCGCTGCCGCAGGGGCAAGGATCATTGCGCCCCACCTTCTGTTCAACGTGCACCGGACGGGGTTTTTCCTGAGGGCGAGCAGGTTGAGCGTGTTCGGAACCTCCGGCCGGAATCGCCTCCCGGTTTCCTTCAAATCCCGCACCCATGGCTGATTCATGCGTGAGGACCATATCCTGGTTCCGCACCGGACGGCGGGTGCGCTGCGTCGGAAGCTGCTCGGGCGACTCCGGGAAGAACTTAAAGACAATGCTCACGACTTCATCCGTGATGAGTTCCATCAACTCCATGAACATTTTGAACGCTTCCGTCTTGTACTCCACGAGCGGGTCCTTCTGTCCGTACCCGCGGAGGTGGATCCCCTCCTTGAGATCGTCCATTTCCCTCAAATGATCGCGCCACTTATTGTCGATGACCTGGAGCATCGCCATCCGCTCGAGCATGCCCATCATCTCACGGCCAATCTTCTCCTCTTTGCGGTGATAGAAATCTTCGGCCGCTTTTATGACGATCTCCGTCATGCCGTCTTCACCCGCCTTCTGAAATTCTTCGGGTGTCACCTGCAAATCAGCGATGAACTTGGCGCGCACCTCGTTTTTCAGCCCTTCGATATCGCCTTCGGGATAGTACGTCTGCGTGATCTTGGCGGCCATCTCGCGCACCATGTCGAAGATGTCATCGCGCAGATGCTCACCCAGGAGTGCATGCCGACGCCGCGAGTAGATCACCTCGCGCTGCTGGTTCATTACGTTATCGTATTCGAGGAGCCGCTTTCGGATGCCGTAGTTGTTCTCCTCAACTTTCTTCTGCGCCCTCTCGACGGATTTGGTGATCATCGAGTGCTGGATGACTTCGCCCTCTTTCAGCCCCATCCGCTCCATGATCCTCGCGATGCGCTCGCTGCCGAACAGCCGCATCAGATCATCCTCAAGCGAGAGATAGAATCTCGACGATCCGGGATCGCCCTGACGTCCGGAGCGCCCCCGAAGCTGGCGATCGATGCGTCGCGCTTCGTGACGTTCCGTTCCGATAATGTGCAAACCGCCGACATCCTTCACCCCCGGACCGAGCTTGATGTCGGTGCCGCGGCCTGCCATGTTCGTTGCAATGGTCACAGCGCCGGGCAGACCTGCATGTGCCACAATCTCTGCTTCCCGTTGGTGCTGCTTGGCATTCAGCACGTTGTGCGGTACGCCCTTTCTCTTCAGCATACGACTCAGCGTCTCTGAGACTTCGACGCTGGTCGTTCCGACGAGCGTGGGCTGACTGGAGGTACGGCAGCGTTCAATTTCTTCGATGACTGCGTTGAGCTTCTCGCGTTTCGTCTTGTAAACCTGATCTTCTTCGTCTTTTCTGACCATCTTCTGGTTGGTCGGGACGACAACAACATCGAGTTTGTAGATGTCGAAGAACTCTGCGGCCTCCGTCTCTGCCGTTCCTGTCATGCCCGCAAGCTTCTTGTAGAGGCGGAAGTAGTTCTGCAGCGTGACCGTGGCGAGCGTTTGAGTGTCGCGCTCGACTTTCACCCCTTCTTTCGCTTCGATCGCCTGGTGGAGACCTTCGGAATAGCGCCGGCCGGGAAGCATACGACCGGTGAACTCATCGACGATCATCACCTTGCCGTCGTCCGACACGACATATTCATCGTCTTTTTCGTACAGACAATATGCCCGAAGGAGCTGTTGAATCGTATGGATGCGATCGTTTCGGTCCGCGAACAGCTTGTTGATCTCATCCTTCTTCAACTGCTTCTGCTCGAAAGAGGCCGTTTCGTCGCCTTCGATCTGGCTGAATTCTGTGGCAATGTCGGGAATGATGAACATGTCCTTGTCGCCGCCAGGAAATACCTGCGCCAGGAATTCGCGCCCTTTTTCCGTGAGGTCGGTCGTGTGGGACTTTTCGTCGATCGCAAAATACAATTCGTCATCGATCTCATGCATCCGGGACGATTGATCCTGCAGATAGATGCGCTCGGTTTTCTGAACCAGGGTCTTGTTGGAAGGCTCAGAAAAGAGCTTGAGAAGTTTCTTGTTCTTCGGCAGGCCGCGCTGCGACCGAAGCAAGAGCACGCCGGCGTCGTCGGCGTTGTTCACAGCGAGCATTTGCTCTGCCTCGCCGGTCATTTTCGCAACAAGGTTCTTTTGGGCGTTAACCAGCCTTTCAACGAACGGCTTCATTTCGTTGAATTTGTGGTCGTCAACCGCAACCGGTCCGCTGATAATGAGCGGCGTTCTCGCCTCGTCGATCAAGACTGAGTCCACTTCATCGACAATCGCGTAGTTGTGGCCGCGCTGGACCATCTCATCAGCGCTCACCACCATGTTGTCTCTCAGGTAATCGAAGCCAAATTCGTTGTTTGTCCCGTAGGTAATGTCCGCGGCATAGTGGACACGCCGCTGGGATGGATCCATCGGTTGAAGAATAACTCCGATTTTCAATCCGTGGAATTCAAAGACCTTACCCATCCACTGGCTGTCGCGAAGCGCAAGGTAGTCGTTGACCGTGACGATGTGGACGCCACGCCCCGACAGAGCGTTCAGATACGTGGGAAGAGTAGCAACCAGCGTTTTACCTTCGCCGGTCGCCATTTCAGCGATTTTCCCCTGGTGAAGAACGATTCCTCCCAGCAACTGGACATCAAAGGGGACCATATCCCAGACGATCTTGTTGCCAGCGACCTCCCACGTCTGCCCGACCAGACGCCGGCAGGTCTCCTTTACCACGGCGTAAGCCTCAGGGAGGATCTCGTTCAGAGACTCCTGAATCGTCTCATCGAGCTGCTTGTTGAGCGTATCGAGGTCGCCGTAAATCCCTTCACGCTCGGCGAATGGAATATCCTCCTTGAGAGAGGCCTTCAGCCTCTCGATCTCAGCCTTTATCTCGGCGGTATCCTCGTCAATCTTCCGACGAAACTCCACCGTCTTTTCGCGTAGCTGATCATCAGAGAGTTCGCGCAACGTCTCGAAGACAGAATTGATCTCTTTGACAATCGGCCACAAATCTCTGACATCCCGTTCGTGCTTCGATCCAAACAATTTCCTGAAGAAATCCAGCATAACACCCCTTCTGACAGAAATAAGAGACAAACTCAGCGTAAAATATACCCCTTTTTTGACGCGCAGTCAAGAAACGCTCTGTTACTGAAGCGTCCTTGCATTTGACGGTTTTTCGGATGACATTTGTTCCAGTTTTCACTCGCGACGAGATCACCACACCGGAGGCTGACTGTTGAAAACCGAACCAAATCATCCGAGACTCAGTCATCGTTCTTCTAGTGTCGCTGCTTGTCTCTCTGTTGTACTTCTCACGGGATGCTTGTCCGGTTGCGCGAGCCTCCAATCCGGCGGCCGGCCGTCGAATCCGCTCGAAGCGCTTCGCTACGATATCGGGCAGGTTCTCGCCGATTCCATCTTCATACCGTCGCAGGCGAGCGTCAAGGTCGTCTCTCTCGATACCAAAGAGGTCCTGTTCGAGCACAACAGCAAGCTCCTCATGCGCCCCGCGTCGAACATGAAGCTCCTGACCTCTTCTGCATCACTTAGTGTCCTTGGCCTTCAGCACCAATTCAAAACGGCCGTGCTCGCCGATTCCCTGTCGAACGACGGCTCACTCTGCACGAATCTCTTCCTGAAGGGATACGGAGATCCGGACCTTGTGAGCACAGATCTCGATTCGCTGGCTTTCCTCGTTCAGCAACATGGACTGAAATCGGTGACCGGCGGGATCGTGGCAGACATCTCCTACTATGATGACATCTCGTGGGGATACGGATGGAATTGGGACGATGAACCGTACTCGTACGCCGCCTTCATTTCCCCGCTCTCTGTGAATGACAATTGCATCGCCGTCACCGTCACCCCTGGTGACAGTTCCGGCAAGGCCGTCAATGTGTCGATTCACCCCGCCTCATCCTACATCACGGTTCTCAACAAGGCGACAACCGTAACCGATTCGGTGGTTCATCCGCTCGTTGTCAGCCGTCTGTTCAAGGAACACTTGAACACCGTGATCGTCGAAGGTGAGATGAAACAAGGGGGCCGGACCATCGAGCGCCAGATCAGCGTCTGGAAGCCTGAGCTTTATGCCGCAACACTTTTTCAGGAAGCGCTGGAACGCCGGGGAATCTCTGTTGGAGCGAAACCTGCTGTGGGAACTGCTCCTCAAACATCGCGGGAACTTGCATCCTACTCCAGGAATATCGTACCTGTGCTGGTGAACCTCAACAAGGTCAGCGACAACCTTTCAGCTGAAATGATGTTGAAGACGATATCGGCCGTGACCGACAAGGCCCCGGGAAGCGCTCAAGGCGGCGTCTATGCCGTCCATCGGTTCCTCAGCACGTTCGGAATAGACACGACAACATACCAGCTCGCTGATGGCTCCGGACTCTCGTTTTACAACCTCCTCTCCGCAGAGATGATCATTCAGTTGCTGCAGGGAATGGCACAGCAGAAGGAACTCTTTCCGACTTTCCTGCAATCGCTACCGATCGCGGGAGTTGATGGCACTATCCGCACCCGTATGCGTCAGACGCCGGCTCAGGGCAATCTCAGGGCAAAGACCGGAACGATCAATGGAGTAAGCTCCCTCTCAGGTTATGTCCAGACTCTGGATGGCGAGAAGCTCGCGTTTGCCATGACCATGCAGAATTTCACTTTACCTACCCGACTGTATCAACGAGCGCAAGACAAAATCGGAGCGCTCCTCGCCGGCTTCAGTCGCCCCGGTCGGACTGCATCACCCCGACCCTAGTTGAGAATCCTGAGACAATTCCCTATGTTGACTCTATGATGATGACACTCGCGTCAAGCATCTTGTTGCTGTTGCACGCGCCAGGCGAGGTCTCCTCGCGGGAGATCCCTCCAGATGTATCCCGCGTGCCGGCAAATGAGCTCAACAAAGAGTTCGACGGTCAAAGAGCGTATCAGTATCTCCTGCAACAAACCAGATTCGGCCCGAGAGGGCCCGGCCTCCCTGGTCATGATCGATGCTTGCGGTTTTTGCGGATGGAGCTTGGAAAGCTTGCCGGGGCTGTGCGGAGTCAGGAATTCTCGTACACGTTGAAGAGTGGAAAGCGGCTGCTTCTCACGAATCTCATCGCCTCGTTCAACACACAATCGAAACACCGCATCCTCCTTTCAGCCCACTGGGATACGCGGCTGTGGGCCGACCAGGATGCAAATGTGAAAAACCACTCTACTCCCATCGCCGGCGCAAACGACGGGGCCAGTGGTGTAGCCGTCCTGCTCGAAATCGCACAGCATCTCAAGGCACATCCTCCTTCAGTGGGCGTCGACCTCATATTCTTCGACGGCGAAGACGTCGGGACCACAGGAACGCCGGGTTCCTTCTGTCAAGGCTCCCGCTACTTCGCAAAGAACAAGCCGGCGGATTATCAACCCCGGTTTGGGATCAACATCGACATGATCGGGGACCGCAATCTGACGATTTATCGGGAGCAGAACTCGGAGAGATTTGCCCGCCAGATACAGGATCAGGTCTTCTCCGCCGCCCGGCTGCTCAACGTCCGTCAGTTCATCGATGCAAGAGGAGCCGAAGTCAGCGACGATCACCTCCCTCTCAATGAGGCAGGCATTCCAACCGTCAACCTCATTGACTTTGACTATCCCGACGAGTCGAACAGTTTTTGGCATACCGTTTCCGACACACCTGACAAATGCAGTGCAGCAAGCCTCGAGGCAGTCGGAATCGTCATTCTCCACATCATCTATTCACAATCATGATCCGGCGGTAATCCCTATGGGTAGCACCACTTCATCGTTCAGCACATATGAAACAGCCCGCATCCTCGTCCCAGGTTATTATTTCGCCGTACTCACACTCATTTTGGTCAATCTTACCGCGCTCACTGTTCAATGGCCGATCGTGGTTCCAGACGTCTTCATGATCTTCGTGTTTGTGGTGCTCGGCTATATCGCCGGATTGACCCTTTATGCGAAAGAAAGCACCAAACGCCGAAAGGCATTTCAGGAAAACCAACCGAGTTCATACCTGAAAACAAAGGCCCGCGCGATTCCCGATCTTCCGGTCATGGAAGAAGATGAAGCCAAGCAACTGTACTTCTACATCCTCAATAACCATATCCCGTCGATCTTCCACGAAAAGATTTTCTTCTTCGGAACGATCTACCACATCATGATACAGATTCGCCGGACTTCCCTCTGGTTCTCCCTGCTGGGCACCATTCTGGCCATGGCCCTTCCCCTCGCCGGCTATCCGGACTCGGCCGGCCTTCTTTCGTTTTCAGCCGCGGTCTGGTTGATCTATCTCTTCAACGTAACATTCAACAAAGCTGACCGAAAGATGCAAGAAAACTACAAGGACCAAATCTATTGGCTTGAGATGAACAACGACCTCGTCGAGACCATCTTACGTAAACGCTCCCAGAACCTCTCCTCACAACGCCCGTGACGAAAAAGCAGTGGACAGAGATTACCGTTGAACTGAGAGCCTCGCACCAGGACCTCCTCATCGGACAGCTCGCAGCCCGAGGGCTCCAGGGTTTTTTGCAGGAGGAGAATTTCTTCTCGTGCTATCTGCCCCGCAGGAGTTGGACCCTCAAAGCGAAGAAGTCGTTCGCGGACACGATCAAGAGGTTCAAGAACGAGTTCCCTGAATCAGGCTGCTCCTGGAAGACCTCCATCATCAACTACAGGAATTGGAACGCCGAGTGGGAGAAGAGCATCGGAATCGTTGAGGCGACGTCCAGGATCATCATCAAACCCTCATGGAAGAGCATTCGGAAGCGCGACAAGGGAAAAATCGTTCTTCATATCGATCCGAAGATGGCCTTCGGCACAGGGCATCACGAAACAACACGACTCTGCCTGGTACTTCTCGAAGAGCACCTGCAGCGTGATGCTACCGTCCTCGACTTCGGAACGGGCACAGGGGTCCTGGCTATCGCGGGAATCAAGCTGGGTGCCCGCTCTGCGTTTGCGATCGACAATGATCCCCTGGCAGTCGAAAATGCGGGTGAAAATGTTCGGAAGAACCGCGTTGCCGATCTTGTGAAGCTGAAGCTCGGCGACGTCTCAAAGCTCCCGGCGAAGAAATTCGATATCATCACCGCGAATATCGACCTTCCTACCATTACCAGTTCACTCAAGGGGTTGCTGCCGCACCTCAACGACGGCGGGACTCTCATAGTTTCAGGTCTCCTCGTCACAGACCTCTCAAGGTTCATGGACCTCATCTCACACCAGGGGATTGTGCCGCTCGAAGTTATCAGTGAAAACGAATGGGCGTCCGTCTACCTCACCAAAGCCAATGCGGATAGCGACAATTGATGTTGGTACGAATACGATCCTGATGCTCATCGCCGACATTTCGGCTGATGGTTCTCTAAGCGTTGTTCGCGACGAACACGTTATTGCCCGGCTCGGAAAAGGAGTCGACAGCCTCAGGAGAATCACTCCGGAAACATTCACACGGGTGCTGGGTTTTCTGGACCGCTATCGGACCATCGCCGAATCTTGTCAGGTCGAAAGGATGATCGCAGGCGGTACCAGTGCACTTCGGGACGCAGCCAATTCGGGGGATTTCATCGAATTCATCCGCCAAAAGCTCGGCATAGAAATCGAGATACTGAGCGGTCATAAGGAAGCGGAACTCACGTATCAGGGAGCAGTCTCGGAGTTTCTTGCCGGGGAGGATCCACGAGCCTTCGCAGTACTCGATATCGGCGGGGGAAGCACAGAGCTCACCACAGGCGTCGGCAGCACACTGGTAAGCAAGGAGAGTCTGGACCTCGGCTGCGTCCGGTTGACCGAACGCTGTCTCAAGGCGTCTCCTCCAGGGGGATCAGACCTTGATGAGGCGGCCAGCGAGGTCATTTCCTGGACCGGCAGGCTCCGTCCGTTGGCACCGGAGACGAAACTCATTGGAGTCGCAGGAACTGTAACAACATTGGCGGCCATGGATCTGGATCTCAAGTCATACGACTCCAAGCGCGTCAGCGGGCACTACATTTCGACGGAATCCGTAAATCGATTTGCCGATATCGTGCGTTCGATGACCATCCCGCAGATGCTGACCCGCTACCCGCAGATTCAGGAAGGCCGGGCTGATATTATTTTTGCCGGTATGATGATACTTAGAGAGTGTTTGAGGCAGTTAGGATGCAGAGGAATTGTCGCTAGTGATAGAGGTGTTCGATACGGGATGGCCTTAGACGAATTCTTGCGCAGATCCCATAAGTCCTGACGCAACAACAATTTGGCCTTCAGCGTTAAACCACGCGTTCACGCCTTCGAATCCGCTTTTCTGATTTTTCCCACGACTTCTCGAAGACAATCTACCGCATAGTCTATCTCATCGTCGCTCGTATGTCGACCAAGGGAAAACCGCACCGTGGCCCGAGCCGTTCGGGAGTCCCTGCCCATGGCGGTCAAGACATGTGACGGCTGAAGGCTGCCTGAAGTACAGGCGGACCCGCTTGTCACCGCGACGCCCATAAGGTCCAATCCCATGATGAGGGCATCTCCATCCAGAGGACAGATTGCTGAATCGAACGAGATATTCAAGATATGCGGCACCGCCTCCGTTATGTGACCGTTGAACAAAATCCCCTCAAATCCTTGTTGGAGCTTTGTTCTGAGCCTCTGCTTCAAGGCGGATATTCTCGACACTTCCACAGAACGGCTATCAGTGACCAGTTCCGCTGCTTTTGCAAAACCGACCGCCAGCGGCACGTTTTCTGTTCCGGCTCTGCGATTGCTCTCCTGAGAGCCTCCCTCAATGAAGGAGTCGATCGCCGTCCCCTTGCGAATAAAGATAGCTCCGATCCCTTTGGGGCCGTAGAACTTGTGTGCTGACATTGAGGCCGCGTCAACATTGAGGTCTTGAAGACTGACTTCAGCCTTTCCGACGGCCTGGACTATGTCGGAGTGAAAAGGAATCTCCGCCTTCCTCAACATCGTTCCGATCGAGCGAATATCGTTGATTGTCCCGACCTCGTTGTTCACGTACATGACCGAAACAAGCGCAGTGTTCCGCCCTACCGCTCTCTCCACAGCTGATGGGTCCACCCCCCCGTAGGAGTCCACGGGAAGATACTTCAATTCGAATCCGGACTTTCGGAGTGATTCAGCGGGGTGGAGAACGGCGTGATGCTCAACGGGGGCAATAACAATCTCATTCTTCCCGCTCCTTGCCGCAGCCTGAGCGATCCCCTTTATGGCGTGGTTATCCGATTCTGTCCCACCGCTCGTGAAGTAGATTTCGTCAGATCGTGCTCCAAAGGCCTCCGCGATGCGTTCCCGGCTTTGTTCCAGCAGAGCTCGTGCATCTCTCCCAAACGAATGCACCGATGATGCATTCCCGAAGCCGCTCCCAAACGCGGCAATCATCGATTCCATGACCCTGGGATCGATGGGCGTCGTAGCACTATAGTCCAGATATACTTTTCTCATGTTCTAGAATATACTCCCCGCTCCAGGAAGAAGCAACAAAAAAGCCCCGCACATGCGGGGCGTTCGCAACGACAGCATCCGGCTCGCTCCGGACTTTCAGCGAGCCTGTTTGTTTCGGACATCTCTTATCAGATCGCGCAGATTCTGTTGAAACCTCGTCTCGAAGACCAGGTATTCGGCAATCTGTTTATTCGATAGGATCTCATGCAGCTCTTCGAGGTACTTGAGCTTCGCATCTCTCCCCTCACCTTCGAGCGACTGGAGATCCCCAATGACCTTCGCGTACTCGGCGTCAGCAGCCTTGGCTTTTCGAAGCGCTTGAACTCTGACCAGCGCCTGCACCTGTTTTCGCCGAAGGTCTTGCAACGCTCGCTGGTGTTTGCCGTACCTGGCAAAAAACTTGATCGAAGTCTGTTCATCCAGCGCCAGAATTTCCATCAACCGGATCTTCTTGAACTGTTCCACGCGCTCGAGAGCCTTCGACGGTGGAGGGGATTCTTCATCCTGAGCCCACGCGAGGAGCGGACTCATCAAAACGGCGGTCAGGAGAAACAAGCATCGCAATAAGTTATTCATAGACTCGTCCTTTCACTCAGCCTGGCCACAAGCACCTCGAGGTCGGCGTCCGTCAGCGTTTCAAGATCCTCCATGGCAATGTCTCCAAGGAGGGGATCTTCCCAAACCACAGAGGAGTCCACATCCGTAAGGAAGTACTTGCCGCTCAGGATAGGCACAGCCAGCATGGCGCTGGATTCGTTTTCTCCGATCGAGATCGAGAATGCCTGACGATGCATTTGATCTAAGGCAATTTCCATGAGCTCCTCGGATCCGACTCCGGAGAGAACCGGCCGAAGCGGGTTTTGGGCTGTTTCCCCGTTGTTTGCAGGAACAGGGATGTGCGTAAGCAATACGAACGCGAGAACGCCGACAGCAAGCGGCAGGGCAAACCGCGTGATGAGCGGACGTGCAAGCACTGAGGGTGATTTTCTCTGTTCAAGCCGCTCCCGGACTCCGGGAAGGATGCCGGAGAAATAGGCGCCCGGCGGTGGTTTGAGGTCAGAGCCGCCGATCGTCTGGAAGGCATGTCGCAGCGTCTCGAGTTCGCCCTTGCATTCTGCACACTCCTCGAGATGGCTTGCGACTCCACTGCGCAACGGCTCTTCAAGCCTCCCTGTCACATAATCGGGCAGTAAATATTCAATATGTCTCGTGTGCACGTCTCACATACTCCTGTATCTTCTTTACCGCGTGGAAGTAATTCGCTTTCAGCCCGCCAACCGATGTTTTGAGTATCTTCGCAATGTCCTCGTACGGCAGCTCTTCATAGTATCGGAGCACGAACACCGACTTTTGTTTCTCCGGAAGCCGGGCAATGGCGTTCTCGATCAGGGAACGCTCTTCCTGTTTCTCCGCCGCTTCGTCCGGGGCGACGCTCTCTGTGTCGGGTGCGTCGAACAACTCATCGATCCTGAAAGCCTCCCTTATCTTCTGCCGACGGAGACTGTTCAGTGCAATGTTGACCGTGATGCGGTACAGCCAGGTGTAGACCGACGACTCCCTGCGAAACTCGTTCAGTGAGCCGTATGCTTTTATGAAAACCTCCTGCGTGACATCGTCTGCGTTGTCGTGATCGGCCATGAACCTGCGTGCAACCCAGTACACCTTCTCCTGATAACGAAGGACAAGATGGTTGAATGCCGATTCATCGCCGTTCTGAAAGAGCTGCACCAGCTCCAGGTCACTGCGGTCAGTCATTTATTACAGGAATCGTACGCAGATTTGACAAGACATTCGGGGCTTTGGTTTAACTGCGCTGCGGACGGGGAAGTTGTGGGTTTTCCCAAGAATCGGAAGGGTTTTAGCGGTCCGCAGACTTCCTCAAAGAAAATCGCCACCAGGTCACTTTGACATCAGGAGGCGGGAGAAAACTCTTCTTTCTTGCCACTTCTCTTCTTTCGCTTCGTGCCATGGTGCCCGGGTTGCTCGTGGCAAGGCCTCAACCGTGTTTCTCGATCAGGAAACGCGTTTCAAAACCATCATCGTCAGGTCGTCGGATTGCTGCTCACCTGACACGAATGTCTCGACGTCTGCCACAACGCTTCCGAGGAAAGAACTCGCGTTCTGATTCCTGGCCCGAATCATTACCTGCTGGAACCGGCTTTCGCCGTACTCTTCGAAAGCACGATTCATCGCTTCAGTCACGCCATCTGTGTAGAGAACGAGAACATCCGACGGTTTCAGAGTTACCGTGCCCGTCTCAAAGGTTACTCCTTCGAACATCCCCAGAGGCAACCCGGTCGCAGACAGAGACGAGATCGAGGAACCACCAAGGCTCAGGAAGAACGGGAAGCAATGGCCTGCGTTGATGTATGAGAGGGAACCGCTCTGCGGCTCCAGGATCCCCATAAAGAGGGTGATATACCGTTCAGCTTCGGTGTTCTCGTGAACCACACCGTTGAGCCGGGCTGCGAGAAGTGAGAGATCTGATGCAGCTTCGATATAAGCATGAAGTGACGCATGAAGGGTGGAGACGAGGAGAGCAGCCGGCACTCCTTTGCCCGATACGTCGGCGATCACCAGCGCAATGTTTCCGTTCTTGAGCGGTATCAAATCATAGTAGTCGCCGCCCACAAGTCTTGTCGGCCGCGCAACGGCGTCAATCTCGTACCCTGAGAGTTTCGGAAGTTCCTTCGGAAGGAGTTTACGCTGGATGGCTCCGGCGATCTCCAGTTCTCTCTCGATCTTCTCTTTTTCGACGATATCCTGGTGAAGGCGCGCGTTCTCAATCGCGAGCGCTGCGTGAACGGAGAATGCCTCCAGGAAGTTCTCATCCTCCTTAGCGAAGGCACCCCTTTGTTTGTTGAGGATCTGAAACACACCGATGATCTTCCCCTTCCGATCCCGCATCGGCATGCAAAGCATGGTTCTTGTCAGAAATCCGGTCCGAAGATCAAAACCTGAGAAGAAGCGTTTATCTTTCCAGGCATCCTTCAGGTTGATCGTCTTCCCCGTTTTGGCAACGTGCCCTGAGATCCCGGTGCCGATCGGAAGGCGAATCTCCACCAGGTCTTTTCCTTTCAGAACTTTCGACCATAGTTCCTGTCTCGTTTGATCGATGAGATAGATGGTTCCCCGTGCCGCTTTCAGATTTTTGACTGCCAGATCGAGGATGAGGGCCAGGAGCTTATCCAGGTCGAGCGTCGTGTTGAGTATCTTGGACGCATTGATCAGGGACTCCAGGCGTTTAATCTGGCTCTTGTTGGAGCGGGCTGGGGGTTTTCGCGTTGGCATGAATAGTCCTGTGGGGAGGGAGCGCCGGCGTTAGTGCCCGGCCTTGAACCAGTATACTCCGAATCCTGCACATAATCAAACCGCGGCACATCCGTTCAGGTTCCCTGCCGAGCCCGCCCGGAGGGGGCACAAAACGAAAACAGCCCCGCACAAGATTCGCGGCAACAAAGAAAAAGGCAGTCCCGGAACCGGG
>DOWV01000390.1:6070-6741 GCA_003519375.1 Bacteroidota bacterium | reverse complement strand
ATGACGCTGTCGACATAGAAGGTGCCGGTCTTCGATCCCCACTTTATCATCCCGAGCGAATCTCCCGAGTCGTAACCCCATTGTCCGTGAGACCAGGGGCCCATCACGAGACGATTCTGGCTGTTCGGATTCAATTTCTCAATGGTCGCGTACAGGTTCAGAGCGCCATAGAGGTTCTCCGAATCAAACCACCCGCCCACGACCAGCGTTGCGGGTTTGATATTCTTGACGTGATTGAGAATGTTGCGGGCCTCCCAGAAACTGTCCCACGTTCCATGCTTCATCATATCGTTCCAGAATGCCACACTGTCTTTGAAATACTTCTTGTTGGCGTTGGGAAGCGGTCCGAGGTCGAGGAAAAACTTGTAGCCATCGGTAATTCCATGGTTGAACGGACGGGAATCTGTCGTCGTCGGTTTTGGCCTTGGCCATCCAAATCCTGCAAAGAAGTCAAATGCATGCGGAAGCAGGAATGCCCCGTTGTGAAAGAAATCGTCGCCCGACATCCATTTCGAGACCGGAGCTTGCGGGGAAGTTGCTTTCACCGCGGGGTGGGCGTTGATCGTCCCGGTTGTCGAGTAAAAGCCCGGGTAGGAGATGCCATAAATACCGACTCGTCCATTGTTGTGACGGACGTTTTTGATCAGCCAGTCCACGGTGTCATACGTATC
>DOWV01000390.1:3101-5931 GCA_003519375.1 Bacteroidota bacterium | reverse complement strand
CCTTCGGACATGTAGCGGCCGCGGACATCCTGGGTGACTGCAATATACCCGTCACGAGCAAACCTCTTTGCCTGCGAGCCGATAAAGGGAGGATACATTGTTTCCCCGTACGGAGAAGAACTGTAGGGAGTTCGTGTCATGAGAATCGGGTAATCCTGCGTCGTGTCCTTCGGTGTGTAGACGGCGGTGAAAAGCTTCACGCCGTCACGCATCGGGATCATATACTCATGTTTGTCATAATGATTGATGACGGAAAACGGCTCTTGCGCGGAAAGGTTCAGGCAGAGAACGGCAAGCAGCATGATCGCTGAGGTGAGGCGGAGCCCGTGGTTCATGGTGTTAACTCCTCTGATGAGTGAAGTGGGAAAAGTCATTGCTTCTTGTTGTTCGAGAGTTCACTTGCCCCTGCCTACCGCCTGGATGCCGGCAGGGCAGGCAGGCGCCGATCGTCGCGGCCGGACTCTCGAACATGCTCCTCTTCCAACAGTCAAACGGTCGGAGAGCGGAGAGCGATCTTCACTCAGAGGAATCGGAGGAAGACCCAGTACACAAAGCCGTTCACCGCTGTCAGCGGGACGCCGATTCGCAGGAACTCCAGAAATCGAATAGTTTCTTTCGACCGCCGTTCGGCATTATGAATAATGATGATATTACTCGCAGCACCCAGAATAGAGAGATTGCCTGCGATGGTGCTGCCGGCTGCAAGCGCTAGGAGCATTTCCGGTCCGACGGCAGATTTCGTGAGGGCCGGCAGCAGGAGCGCAACGAGGGGGACGTTGGAGATAAACTGGCTCAGAACGATACTGACGGTGATCAACACACCCATATGGCTCAGATCGATCCGTGCCTCCTGAAGAACGCTTTGAAAAAAGCCGGAGTTCCAGACGCTCTCCATGAGAATGAACATCGCAGCGAAGAAAGCGAGTGTTTGCCAGTCAATCCGCCGGAGAATGCGCAGACGGCGTCGGCTGCCAAGAAGAATCGGAAGGCACGATGCAAGGGCAATATGGGTGAGGCGCAGAAAGTCATCCGCTCCCAGCGCGGCGGTGATGATCTTCACGCCGATCAATACGATGATCACGTGCAAAGAGATGCGCGAGAGCAACGCAAGTTCATGATCGCGAATCGGTTCCTGCGAGTGACTAAGCCGGATATTGTGGAAATCCGCCCGATAGAAGTGCTTCAGAAACGCGAACGCGATGAAGAGATTCAGGACGCTGGGCAGGAAGAGCCAACGGAGAAAGAGCAAAAACGGGTTCTTGATTTCTCCCTCGAGCGCAATCAAAAGATTTTGAGGATTGCCAATGGGGCTGAACACGCTTCCAATCGTAACGCCAAAAGCGAGGGCCAGAAGCAGTGGTTTCGCCGGCATCTCGTGCTTGCGTGCAAGAAGAAGCATAACAGGGACACCGACGACGGCGAGCGTGTCGTTCATGAGCAGGGCGGAAAGAAGCCCCGTCCCGAACAACACCATCAACACGAGACTGTCAAGTGTGGCCGCCTGCCTGAAGTACTTATAGGAAAGGTGCGCGAGATACCCGCTTTCCTCCAGGGCATCCCCAACGACAAACATGCCAAAGAGAAAGAGCATGACGTCGAAATTGACGGCCCGCACGGCGTCGAGGGGGGCAATTTCGCCTGCCAGCACCACTGCCGCGGCGCCAAGCGACATGATCTGCCAGATCTGAAGCCTGAGGATGCCGACGTGACGTACCGCGATCAAGACGTACGCTGTCGCGAGTACAACGAGAGAAACGTTCATTCCGGCACTACAATTCCTTCCACGGTTCTTCCATCACAGCCCCCGATCACCCTGAATGTTGCGTCGATGGCTGTGTTGCTGTAACGCTCATCGCATGGTGCTCCGCGGTGAGCGCCTGATACAGGCGGGTCTGACCGGCATAAAAGTTTGCCTTCAGCCACAGGCGGAACAACATGTAGAGCTGCTGGATGAGGAACAACAACACGAGCGGCCAGTACGAATTCTGCGGAATCAGGCTCTCAACAACGGCGTAGAGGACGATCAGGATGAAACCGATGGCGGTCAACAAAAAGTACAATCCATACGTACTCGTGAAGTTCGCAAAAGCAAAGCGTGCGCCGGCAACAAATGCCCCGAGAGAACTCGTGCGTTCATCCACCACCATCCTCACGCGTGCATAGTCGAAGATCATTGAAAGGAGGGACACCATGAAAAGCACGACAATATTGCGAATCATATAGTAGCGGTATGGTACAGTCTCCGAGGCCTCATGTTGGGTCCATGATTGAATGCTGCTGTTCATCCAATCCACGATGAAAAAATAGAAGAGATAGTACAAAATGAGTGCTACGAGCGCCACGCGGAAAAACTTGCCGAAATATCTTGCCCCGTCCATCAAGAATTCTGTGAAAGTCGAAGGATACTCTTTGGCATAGATGCCGATAAACCCTCCGGCCAGGAATGTGTGAGTGCAAACGTAAAGCAGGCTGAGGAAGAAGAGAAGCGACGTTGGACCCAGATTGAGCTCCCAGCGGACGAAGAAATCAGAGACGAAGGTCGCAAGGGTCTTGATGAACGCGCCATTCATCTGCATTTCAAGATGAGTAAGGAACGGGGCGTAGGCATAAACCGACCAGTCGAGGCCGCGGATATACTCGCTTTTCTCATTGTCCGCGCGAAACGTTCCTACCCAGGCCGCATCCGTTCGTTCGAGGATTTGTTCATCCATGACCGTTCCGCGCAGGTAGCCGTCAAGCTGCTTCATAGTGGGCAGTGCAATTGCCATCGCGAGTACGACGTTGACAAACCAAGCGAAGAAAATCATGCGCTTCGTGCGCCGGGTGAGCG
>DOWV01000390.1:903-2873 GCA_003519375.1 Bacteroidota bacterium | reverse complement strand
TGTCTGTGTGCTCATTCTTTTCATTTTTGTCTCAAAACGCTGCAAATTCAAAGTAATTCTGCACCCAGAACATCCACTTGGACGCCAGTTTACGGGCTGCCAGCGATCGGTACGAGGGCTCGCGTACAACCTTGCTGTTGTTATTGTAGTTGATGTCGAGTGCCAGCTTCATTTCGGGATCTACGATTGCATAGCTCACGGGTGAGTCTGTGCGATAAAGGAATTTCTTCCACCGGTACTGTCCATCCCACCCTTCCCGCCGAATGTCGCCGTTCTTGAATACAATCATGATATCAACCGGGGCGACGGCCTCACCTTCCCGTTTCACGACAACTTCACACTCATAGTCTTTGAGTTGTTCTGGTGCGGTGCTGTCTTCGGGTTCCCCGTTGTTCGTAAAGACGCCCACGCGCGGCGGCAGTCTCCGGTTCACAATGTTATCGATGGAATAGTCGAACAGATTTGAGCTGAACCAGGTGTTCTCAAAAAACCAGCCCATGTTTTTGCCGCTCACCTCGTTCACGACACTGATAAAATCGCTGGTCGCGGGATGTTTGAAGCGGAACCGGTGGTGATACGTCCGCAGGACTCGGTACATCATTTCCTCACCCAGGTAGCGCTCAAGCATGACAAGAGAGAGGGCGGGCTTTGTGTAGGAATTGAGCCCATAGGTCTGGTAATATTCCCATCCCTTGCGGGTCATGATATCGTTCTTTCCGCCGAACCGGATGCCGCGGTCGCCCGGCCCGAGTGGCGGTTCGTCCACCTCGCTGATGACATACGGAATGCCGACATAACTGTAAGCCCCCGGGCCGCCGAAGAAGTAGCGGATGAGCCTGAACGGCTTCCAGCCGGCATTCATGGTCCTGTCGGTGGAGTACGTGTTGAAGCCCTCATCCAGCCACGCTTCTTCGAATTCATTGTTCCCGACGAGAGCGTACCACCACTGATGACCGCATTCATGGACTGTCACACCCTCGGGGGATGAATTCTCCTTCGGACTGTACCGGTTGGTGCCGCCCGTAAAGAGCGTCGGGTATTCCATCCCGCCCGAAGCGCTGCCGTTTGCCGGATCCACAACCGTAATCGCATCGTACGGATATTCCCCGTACCACTCACCGTAGTAGCGCAACGCGTTGAATGTGGCGGTGAAATACCGGTCGATCATATTGTCATGCTGCGGCTGCGTCAGAAGAATAACGGTGACTTCTTTCAGAGGATGATGCCGCTCGGGACGCTCGCCTTCTTCCATGTCGATGTGGCGGAATTTGCGCACGGTCGGCACAAGATCCGGCGATGTCACCCAGGCAAAGTCATGGACGTCCTCCTGATAAAACTGATGAGTGACCGTGCTGTCCTTGTTCTGCTCCGTGCTCTTCGCGGTGCCTCCCGTTGCTCCCAGAACATAATTCTGGGGAAGCGTGATCTTGACGTCGTACACACCGTAATCGGCGAAGAACTCGGTGGAAGAATGGAACTGATGACAATTCCACCCGCCCTGCCACCAGACACCGATTTTCGGAAACCACTGTGCAACGAAATGATAGTCGCGGATCGCTCCCGTGCGCGCAACGGGCTTCGGCTGCTTGGTCTCAAATTCTATCTTGAAGCGAATCGATTGTCCGTTCGGGACGGGCTTTGCCGAGCGGACCTGGCAAACAGTCTGATCGTCTGTGTTCCCGTCGTCCGGCTGAATATAGCTGAACGTGCCGGTAATGTCTGTTTCGCCCGTGCCATCGAGCACTCTGACGCTCTTGACGTTGGTGTAGCCAAAATCTTCAGGAGCAGAGAGCCCGCCGACCCGCCAGCCAGATTCCTTCGCGAAGGTGCTCCTGTTGTTTTTCCAGGCATTGTGGTAGAGATGGAACGGAAACTCCTGCTGCGGCCTTCCCGTTGTATTTTTCCATTCTACAATTTCCCAACCGTGGATGATGTTGCTCTTTGTGACGAGCTTCACATCCATCGTGTAG
>DOWV01000390.1:0-845 GCA_003519375.1 Bacteroidota bacterium | reverse complement strand
CGAGCTTCACATCCATCGTGTAGTGCACAATGCGATCGCTCTGCGTTGGCAGTTTGAGGTCTTTGTCCCAGGGCTGGGTGCCCTGCACGAGCTTTGGGATCGACAGGGCGGGGGACTTTTGCCGGATGATCCCATCACCGGGCGGAAGCCCGACAAAGGCAACCATGAGAACCAGCGCAGCAATGATGAATCCATACTCCAACAGCGCAATGAGGATTTTCTTCATTTGAATCCTCCGGTTTTGACTCGGATAAGACTTGTGTCGTTAGACGTAAGATGTAAAACGTTGCCGCTCTTGCCACCTGCAGGCGGCACCACAATATCTTCTTACTACCCGCTGATTCAAGTTGATATGTGATTCAGAACGCTGATCACCATCACTCTGATAACCGCTTGCGATAGCTTGCTAAGTCTTCGTCTGTCATTTCTTCTGGCTGCACCAGCCGATAATGTTTCTCACATGAGACTGCAAGCCCCTTCTTGCTTTGTTCGAATTCGAACAGGGCAATCACATCATCATTCATAAACAGCGCACCCACCGGCCGACAAATCAAGTGAGGAAACTTCTGAGAACACAGAGCGAAGTCTTGTTCTATCTGAACGATTCCAAGTTTGTCTTTTCTGCCCTTTGCTTGAACAGGCAAGACATAGTGCACACCCTGGCGATCGATCCCCACATAGATTTCATCTGTTTCGACTTGGCCCATTTCGGGTACGCTTGTTCGAAGATGACTTTGCAGGGAGTAACACGTGATTCGCGTGAAAATGTCGATGAGTCGATTGTAGCGAAGTCTAGCCAACAGAGCCTGTTCATCGTTCAGTGCATACTTCGTGATGACACCTGG
>DOWV01000025.1:35666-36957 GCA_003519375.1 Bacteroidota bacterium | reverse complement strand
TGCCCTCTTCCTTTCCGTCGTACGGAGCTGCGTCGAGCGACATCACACGCCCGTCTGCCGTGCAGAGATGCAGCTTCTGGAACGCTGAAAGGTCGAGATGCTCCAGGACCCTGTAAATCGAGATATACTTGCTGCGCTTGGGGCCGCCGTCCAGATGCGGCGTGCAGCGTTCTGCGAGGTCATCCAACTTGAAATACGGCGATTTCAACTTGGGATCGATCTCAAAGAACAGCACATTCCCGCGCGCGTTCTTCTGCGTACCGATGGCCATGTAGCGTCCGAAGGCTTCGGGCTCAAGGTGAGAAGCCACCAGTGCTTCAAAGCGATAGCACAACATGTATAGGTGAATATTCATATCAACCTCCCAAACTGGGCGACCATGACGGTCGTACTGCTTTGTCTTAGTGAGAATGAATTACGGCTTCGGTGCAATAATACATTCGGTATGATGCGCCAGATTTTACCGTACAAACCTCCACCAGTCGTAGTATTTGTTTTCGAGCTCGTTCCGGGAAGGCAGGGGGTAGAACAACAATTCGTCTGGCGCTGCGAGCCAGAAGCCATGCTTGATCAATGAAAACGAAGCCTCCACGAGCGTGGAGCTGAGGCTGATGGTTTTCGTTTTCTTCGAAAGATCGGCTTTCAGCTCAAGAAGATAATCGTACAGACGCGCAGGATGACTTTCCGGAATTGAGGAGTACATGATCTCGCGGTTCTTGTTCTGCTCGATGAACTCCGCAACATTGAAATCGTACTGCGTGAAGCAAATTTTGGGCGCCCCCTTCGACTTCGTCTCCGAGGTGATGTACTTGCCAAAGGAGCGCTGATCGAGCGTCGACGCGACCAGGTTCGTCAGGGGCGTGATTTCCTGGTAGATCCTCACAAGTCCCGGTTCGTTGATGGCTGTATACGGCTTTGGAGTGAGCTCCAGCGACTTCCCGTTCGCGGTCACAAGATAGAGATTCTTGAGCGACTTGAGATCGATGTGCTCCAGCACGGCATATGAGCTGATAAATTTCGTCTTCTTCGGTTTTCCGTTCGGGTGCGGGACGGTCAAAGACAAATAATGATCGATGTCGAAGTACGGATCACGGAACTTGAGGTCGACCTCCGCGAAGATCACCTTCCCCTTGTAGTGCTTTGTACTGCCAATGGTATAGTGCTCGCCGAACTCCTGCGGCTTCAACTGCGATGCCACAAGTGCGTTTATCGGAAATACTATCATATAGAGATGTTTCTCGTACTCAGCCATAGCTCCTCCAGGTAACTGATTTATTCTCCAGCCGCTTTA
>DOWV01000025.1:22071-35533 GCA_003519375.1 Bacteroidota bacterium | reverse complement strand
ACTTGTTTTTAGCGTTGAATCCTCGCCGACCCGCCTTTGGCGAACGATCGCACCTGCTCCACCGATGTCATCGTTGTATCGCCGGGTGTCGTGGTCAACAATGCACCGTGGGCCCAGCCAAGCTTCACAGCCTCTTCCGGCTCCTCACCCGCAAGAAACCCGTAAAACAATCCCGCTGCAAACCCATCGCCTCCTCCTACCCGATCAAGGACATCAAGCTCACAAGTCGGTGCAATGTACGTCTTTCCGGTTACCCATGCCACCGCACTCCAGCTGTGCCGGTTGGTGGAATGGACCTCCCGCAAGGTCGTTGCCACGACTTTCACCTGCGGATGTTTCGCAATGACCTTGTCAATCATTCCGAAAAACGTTTTCGGATCGAGCCCCGATTTGGATGCGACTTCAGGTCCGGGAATTCCAAGCCCCTTTTGCAGATCCTCTTCGTTCCCCACAAGCACATCGACATTTTCGACAATGCGGCCGATAACCTCCGCTGCCTTTTGCTGACCGCCCCAGATGCTCCAGAGTTTTTCCCGGAAATTCAGATCAAAGCTGACGACTGCTCCGGCCTTCTTTGCCGCCTTCATTCCTTCGATGATCAACTCCCCGGTTGTGGCGGAGAGAGATGCAAAGATGCCGCCGGAGTGGAACCACCTGACGCCGCCTGCAAAAATCGCATTCCAGTCAAAATCACCAGGCTTCAACTGTGCAGCAGCCTCATTGCAGCGGTTGTAAAACACGACCGGCGGGCGAATGCCGTGACCCCGGTCGCTGTAGACCGTTGCCATGTTGGGACCGTTGACGCCATTGTGCTTGAAGCGTTTGTAGAACGGCTTAACGCCCATCACCCTGACACGCTCTCCAATCAAATCCCCGATCGGATATTCCACCATCGCCGACACGATGCCGGTGTTCAACCAAAAGCAGTCGGCAAGGTTCGCCGCCACGTTAAATTCTCCGCCGCTTACATGAATCGTGCATTCTGTCGCTTTGCGGAAAGGAATGATACCCGGATCCAACCGGTGCACCAGCGCCCCAAGAGAAACCAGATCCAACGCACCGTCGGGGCGAATGTTCAGCTCATTGCTCATAGAAAGCTCCTTGTCCTCTTTGAATGGAGGTTGAGTTAGCAAACCGCCAAGCTGTTCGTGAGCCCCGCCAGACCACGTTGTTCGGGCGGGCCGCGGGCGAGCTGGTCCGCACACGAACTTCCGTGCATCGGGAGCGGGGCATAGAGTTACACACCCGAATAAGCGGAGAATCCCCCGTCCACCGGAAGTACGATGCCTGTGACGAACTCCGACGCCGGAGAGAGAAGCCAGAGAACCGCTCCCAGCAGGTCTTCCGGTTTCCCGAAACGGCCCATCGGAGTGTGGTCGATGATCTTCCTGCCTCGCGCCGTCAGCCCGCCCGTTTCCTTGTCCGTCAGCAGGAACCGGTTTTGTTCCGTCAGAAAGAACCCGGGTGCGATGGCATTGACGCGAATGGCCGGTGAATACTCCTGCGCCATGTGCACCGCGAGCCATTGCGTGAAGTTGCTCACCGCCGCTTTCGCAGCGGAGTAGGCCGGTATGCGCGTCAGCGGCCGGAAGGCGTTCATCGAAGATACGTTCAGGATCACTCCTCCCTTTTGTTCCACCATGTACCTCCCGATGACCTGGCTCGGGAGTATCGTTCCCAGCAGATTGAGGTCGGAGACAAACTTGATCGCGTCCGTGCTCAGGTTGAAGAACGACTGCTCCGGATTCGTGGTTGCCTTCGGGTTGTTCCCGCCTGCTCCGTTGATCAAGCAGTCGATACGGCTGAAGTGGCGGATGATCTCTGCCGTGGCTTCTTCCATGCTTGTCTTGTCGAGAACATCGCCTTTGACGACAAGATATTTCCCTTTGGTTTTCTCAAACCGCTTCACCACCTGATCGGCCAGTGTCGGGTCACGATCCAGAATGACCACGTTCGCGTTACAGCCGACGAGTGCACACGCCATCTCTCCGCCCAGTACGCCCGCCCCTCCGGTGATGACAACCGTTTTCCCTTCGAAATCATAGAGTCGTGACAGTTCCTGGATGTTCATGAGAGTCTTTGAGCGAATGTATGTTCGATGGTTGATTTTCCTCTGTGACTTAGAGCTGCACCTGCTCGAGCTGAGGAGCAAGCCGATTGAAGATAAAGAGCGCGATCAAATACACGGAGCCGCAAATGGCAAAGAGCACGATGTAGGAGCCCGTAAGCTGAAGAAGAAATCCCGCGAGCGTCGCGATCAGCATTCCGCCGATGGCGCCGGCCATGCCTCCCAATCCGACGATCGATCCAATGGCCTTTCGGGGGAACATATCCGATGCCGTCGTGAACAGGTTGGCCGACCATCCTTGGTGTGCCGCAGTCGCGAGGCCGAGGAGCGCAACAGCCATCCACAGTTCTGAAGCCTGTGATGCCAGCACGATCGGAACGACACAGAGGGCACAAATGAGCATTGCGGTCTTGCGACCTTTGTTGACGCTCCATCCACGCTTGATCAGCGACGAGGACAACCAGCCGCCGCCGACGCTTCCGACATCGGCCAGTAAATAGATGATGATGAGCGGCGGACCGATCTTGTCGAGCGTGAGCGCGTACGAGGTGTTGAGATACTTGGGCACCCAGTAAAGATAGAACCACCAGATGGGATCGGTCATGAATTTCGCGATAGCAAAAGCCCATGTCTGTTTGTGCTTCAGAAGACTCATCCATGGGATTTTTTCCTGTGAATCGGGCGGGTCACTCTGAATGTAGGCCAGCTCTTCTTTTCCGAGACGCTTTTGTTGTTCCGGTCGTTCGTAGAGCGTCCACCAGAAAATGATCCAGAAGAACCCGATTGCGCCAGTTGCAATGAATGCCCACTGCCATCCCCACGTCAAAGCGATCCAGGGGACAGTCATCGGAGCGACAATGGCTCCGACGTTCGACCCGGCATTGAAAATCCCGGTCGCAAGGGCGCGTTCCTTCTTTGGAAACCACTCGGCTATCGTCTTAATCGAGGCCGGGAAGTTTGCCGATTCACCCAGACCAAGTGAAAATCTCGCGACCGCAAAACCGATTACCGAGCGGGCAAGAGCATGCCCCATCGCTGCGATGCTCCACACCGCCAGCGCTACTGTGAATCCGATCTTTGTTCCGAAACGGTCAAGGAGCCTCCCGACGATCACCATGCCGAGGGCGTATGCAGCTTGAAATGCAGTGACGATGTATCCGTAATCGATTTCGTTCCATCCGATCTCCCGCTGGAGATCAGGGGCCAGGATGCCAAGCACCTGTCGATCGATATAGTTGATGGTTGTCGCGAAAAACAACAGTGCACAAATTGTCCACCGGTAGTAACCGCGTTTGACGGTGCTTTCAGTCGTCTCTGCCATGGTTCGGTTATCCTTCGTCCGGGAGTGATTGGGAGTCCCGATCCGCCGATGTCGACGGTCGGGCGTTCAACAAACTGGAACTTCCGTATGCCATCCTAAAGCTTATAGGCTTTCTTGACAAGCCCGTATGCCAGGTCGTGAATCATCTCCTTCGCTTCATCCAGCCCTACAATGTGCCGGGCTACCAGGCCGGCAAGATAGTTGGAATCGACCCGGCGGGAGAGATCATGCCGGGCGGGAATCGAGACAAACGCCCTCGTATCGTCATTGAATCCAACCGTATTATAGATGCCCGCTGTTTCCGTCACCATGGACCGGTAGCGCTTCATCCCTTCGATGCTGTCGTAGAACCACCACGCCGGACCGAGTTTCATCGCCGGGTAGTGCCCCGCCAGTGGAGCAAGCTCTCTGGCATAGGTCGTTTCGTCAAGCGTGAACACAATCACCGTAAGACGCGGATCGTTACCGTACTTGTTCAGCAGTTCCTTGAGGTTTCTGGTAAACTCGGTCTGTAACGGAATGTCGGACCCTTTGTCAGTCCCGTACTTCTCGAGGATCATCTGGTTGTGGTTCCGGTCCGATCCGGGGTGAATTTGCATCACGAGGCCGTCTTCAATGCTCATGCGCGCCATTTCCATCAGCATGTGCGCGGTGAAGAGCTCTGCGTCACGAACGGTAGAGACTCCGCGGAGTGCCCTCTGGAAGATGGCCTCGGCCTCGGCATGCGGCAGCTCGCGAGTGTACGGCGACTCGACCCCGTGGTCTGTGGAGACAGCTCCCATGGTTTTGAAAAATGCCCGTCTGTTTTCCAGGGCTTCAATGAGGGAGCGGTATGACGTGATCTCTTTTCCCACCCTGGCGCCGAGAAGCTGGATATTCTGCATCCATTTTTTCGTCTTGAGGTTGGTGACGCTGTCCGGACGGAAGCAGGGAACGACGTTTCCTTTCCACCCTGATGCGCGAAGCTCCTGATGCGAAGCAAGCGTGTCCGTGGCAGCATCTGTCGTCGTGAGTACTTCGATGTTGAACCTCTCGAACAACGCGCGCGGCCTGAATTTCGGCGATTGAAGTTTCTCGCTAATATGCTCATAGATCTCCATCGCTGTCGCCCCGGTGAACCGCTTCTTGATGCCGAAGACAACGGAGAACTCATGATCGAGCCAGGCTCCCGTCGGTGTTCCGCGAAAGAGATAGTAATGATCGCCGAACGCCTTCCAGATCTTTCGTGCATCGTTCTCCGTCGGGGATCCGTGGAGCGGCGGGATGCCGAGAGATTCCATGGGAATACCCTGGGAATAGAGCATGCGAAAGATGTAGTGGTCCGGAATCAGAAACAGCTCTGTGGGATTCGGGAAAGCAATGTTCTCAACAAATATGTTCGGATCGACGTGACCGTGCGGGCTGACGATCGGAAGGTTCCGGACCGAGTTGTAGAGCAAGCGCGCGAGGCGCCGTACCGCCGGGTTGGGATCAAAGAAACGATCGATGTTGAGAGTGAGTCGCGGTGCTTGTTTCATAGTTCGTGTGCCGGTTTAGTGATTTCTTGATGATGGTTGTTCCGGAATTACCCGAGCTCTTTCACGGCAACGCCATCCATGTCATCAAATACCTGATTCTCTCCGCCCATCGCCCAGATGAACGTGTAGTTCTGCGTGCCGGCGCCGGCGTGAATCGACCAGCTGGGATTCAGAATCGCCTGCCGGTTCCGCATCACCACGTGACGGGTTTCTTCAGGCTGCCCCATAAAGTGCACGACCATAGCACTGGGATCGATATTGAAATACATATACACTTCCGAGCGCCGCTGGTGTGTGTGGGGAGGCATGGTATTCCAGACGCTCCCTTCTTCGAGTTCCGTCAGTCCCATCACAAGTTGACAGCTTTTGATGCCATTGGGATGGATATACTTGTAGATCGTACGTTTGTTGGAGTCTTTCAGGCTTCCAAGCCGCACCGGCTCTGCATCCGAGAATTTTGCATGTGTTGTCGGAAACTCTTTGTGCGCCGGATAGCTGACAAAGTAGAACATGGCGGGCTTGTCACTCGCGCGGCTGCCGAAAACTATTTCTTTCACCCCTTTCCCAATATAGAGAGCATCTTTGTACGCCATCGGATACTCTTTACCGTCAACGTTGACGATTCCTTCTGCCCCGATGTTGATCACACCGATCTCCCGGCGCTCCGCAAAATACTCTGCCGCCATTTCCTTCTTTGTGCCGAGGAGTTTCAGCGGTGCGCTTGCGGGAACCGCCGAGCCGGTGATGGAGCGGTCGATGTCAGAATAGACCATCGGGATTTCACCGGGCACAAAGAGGTTCTCGATGAGGAAGGATTTTCGAAGGTCTTCGGTCGACATTGATCGGAAACCTCTGGGATCGGTTGAAAATCGGACATCCATATGCTCTCCTCCTTAAATAATAGAACCAGTTATTCGTTCACAATCAGATAAGCGCCCTTGAAGTCCTGATTCCGGACTTCGATGACTCCTCGTGATCCTCTTTCCGGTTTGAATTCAATCTGCGCCGACCCGTTTGCCATCTCGATGACGGAGCTGCGCGTGGGAGTACCTTCGTCCACCAGCAGCGCGCCACCTCCATCGCTGGTGAAATAGATCCGCTCGTTATAGTCCAGACATCGTTGTCCCGTCCGATCGACTGCAGTGGCTTTTACGAGAAGAAGGCCGCCGGGCAGCGGCTGCGACGAAAGTTCGAAGTGGTCTGCCTCGGAGTTCTTACGGGTCGAGTAAAGAATCTCCACCGAATCTGCGGTCACGGGCGAACCTTTGCTGTATCCAAGAGCCCGGAGCTTGTTCGGACCGGCTGCGAACTTCACCTTCCAGCTCAGCCCGCTCGCCGGATAGGCTTTAATGTCCCGCGCACGCTTTCCCTGCGATGCATCGGCCAGGAACAGCTCCACCTCATCGCAATTGCTGAATACCTTGACCTCCCGCCCAAGATCTGCCGGTCCGCTCCGTTCGGTCCATGTGTGTGATTCGATATAGCAGAACTCCGGCGTCGTCGTCCAATAGCTCTTGAAGACGTAGTAAGCATCTTTCGGCTTTCCCGCGCGGTCAACCAGCCCTTTCTGGTTTATGTAGGGAATCGCATTTCCCGGACGCAACGGAGTCGGAAAATCCTTGAACGCCCATTGTGCATTTCCCGTCAACCAGTCCGCCTGCTCGGAAATGCGCAGATACCAATCGAAAAGATTGACAATGTAGCTCTCGCTCCAATCACCTAGTTGCGCGATGTTTCTCACCTTTTGAGGCTTGATGTTCTCCTCCCATCCCTCGGAGATTGCCATCCCGTCGCCGTCAATCGGGTTTTCCGTATGGCGCCCGACGTGGCTGTCACCGCCGTACTCGGCATGGAAGAATCTCTTGTACGCTTTTCGGGCATCATTGATGCCCTTCTCGAAGGTTTTATAGACGCCGCTGTACCAGCCCGGCCACATCGAGGGTGAGACGAGGTCGACGAGATCGGCACCTTCGGTGAATTTCCTCGTTGCTGTGACACGGGAGGGATCGATCTTCTTCGCGATGCTGTTCAGTTCGCGGATCATGGCGCGAAGAGAGTCCATGTTGTCTCCCCCCGCGACATCCGGCAGCCAGTAGAGTTCATTGCCGAGCGATTGGATAATGATCGAGGGATGATTGTAGTTCTGAAGCATCTGCTCTTCCAGAAGTCTCCGCGTGTTTGCCTTCCAGAGGTCTCCGCCTATGCCGCCGCGGCACCAGGGAAGTTCATCCCACACCAGGATGCCGAGCTCGTCGCAGGCTTTGTACACCTCGGGATCCTGCGGGTAGTGGGCAAGCCTTACAAAGTTCGCACCCATCTCTTTGATCATCTTCATATCGTTGCGATGGAGGCTATCCGGCATCGCGTTTGCGTATCCCGCGAAATCTTCGTGGCGGTGCGTGCCTCGGAGCAACAGCCGTTCTCCGTTCAGAGAGAACGGGCCATGCTCTTTGAATTCAAACCAACGATAGCCGAACCGGTCTGAAATCACGTCGGGGACCTGACCTGGGCGCCGAAGGGTGACATTCACTGTGTACAGAGCCGGATCTGAAGGCGACCAGAGCCGTGGATTCCTGACGGCGGGCAGACTGATCGAGGTGTGGCTTGTCCCCTTTAGTATCGACAAGGGCACTTTCTTTCTCGCGATTTCCTTCCCACCCGGATCCTTGAGAAATACTTCAACCTCAGCAGCAGCCGCCAACGGTGTGTCATTGGAAAGAGCGACGTCGACAATCGTCTCGGCCGACTTCTTTGAAACCGACGGAGTCTTGATCAGCAGACGGTCAATACGGCACACAGGCAACACGTTCAGCCGGACATCTCTCGTGATACCCCCATAAATGTGGAAATCGGATTTTTGCGACGGAATGACATCCGGATCGTACGAATTATCGGCCCTCACCAGAATCGTGTTGCTTTCCCCGTGTTTGACGAAAGGAGTCATATCGACACTGAAACCGAGATAACCTCCGATGTGGCCGCCGGCGAGGAATCCGTTCACATACACCTCACTCGTGATGTTCACTCCCTCAAATTCCAGGAAGTACCGGAGATTGCTTGATGATGCCGGAATAAAAAGCGACTTCCTATACCAACTCGCCGAGCGGCGGTACCCCGGAACCTGATCAACAGCATCCGTTCTGTTCCAGGTATGGGGCAGATTGATTTTCTCCCAGTGTTTGGTCGATCGGGGAAGATCCTCCACACGCGGGAGATGGTCTTCCAGATAGCTCCAGCCTTGATTGATATTGAAGATCTGTCGCCGATCTTCGTCGCGAATATCCTGCGGCAACGCCATGAAGAGCGGCATGAGGAGCATCACCATGAGCACAATGGTGGCCCGGTTGGTCAACAAGGAGGTTTTGATCTTCAAGACTCTGGAAATCCTCTTTTTCAATTGCATTACTTTACAGACACGCGCACCGCAAGTGGTGCGGCGAGTTTCTTTGCACAATCCGTCAGGTAGGAACTCCACGATTCCAACGTGGTGAAATCATTGCTGAGCGTCCACCCTGCCCCCGAGTAGTATGTCACCGGTTTGCCCAGCTCAGCCTGCGTCAAAACCAGGATGTGGACGTTGTCTTCTTTGATCTGCTTCACTGCCGATCCGGGCATGACGAGCCCCGTTCCGAGATAGCCGACTTCCGGTTTATCTGTCGTCAGGCCCCAAAGACCGATCCATCCGTTGTTCTTATCGCTCAAGGTCGTTGTGCCTTTTCGCTTTACGACCCCTGTAGCAATGGGCAACTTTCCCTTTGCGGATTCGCTGCTAAATGTTGTCTCGATCTTATTCAGATTCATGCCCGCTCCGAGAGAGATCCTCACCACCTGTGAAATCTTGTTCCCCTCAAAAACAACGGGGCCATAGACAAGCTCGATAATGGCTACGAGGGGACCGGTCGCGACGATTTTGTGCCTCTGAAATACTCCCGGCTGATAGAGCGAGTCACCTTTCACCAGAGAGGACGCTCCTACACCGAGCGTTCGTCCGACACTGAAATAGTCGGCTCCTTCGCCATGATCCTCGTGGTAGGACATCTTCGGTTCTTTTTCCTCTCCTTCGTACCATTTTTTCACAATAAGGTACCTCACGCGTTTCGTCCACACGTCGATGCCGTTATCGACATCCTTCGCCATCGCCGGACCATACACGCGGAACGCAACGCGGTCATTTTCCCACGCCAGGTCTTCGCGCGGAATCATGAACCCGGCATACGTCAACGAGGCCGCCTGTTTCATTTCTCCGCCTGGCTGTTTCACGATAAACTCCTTCGTCTCCTTCGCCTTGAAGCTCCACTGAAAAACCAATTCATCAGGTTTGCCGTCCTGGTTGTAGTCAATCACTTGAGAGACGAGCGGCTTCGTCCCGTCTTCTGCAAAGACAGCGGCCGACTCAGCCGACAGCGCCGGAAGCTTTCCCGCAAGGAGTGACCACTTCACGGTCACGAGCTCGAACGGGCGATCGGCGTTCAGGGGATTCGATACTCTTACCACAAGTTGTTTCTCTCCGGCAAGTACAACGCCGACGACGAAAAGCGCCAGAAGAACACTTGTTATTCTCTTCATCATCATCCTCAATCAGAAGAAGTGAGACATTGATGTATTGAAAACCAGAGCATCTACATTATTTCTACGCTCGTGAATTGTCCCATCCGCGAGCATCCGCGATGATCCGCGTCATTCCACCCACAACACAGATTGTCTCACCGGGACATTTCGTTGCACTTCAGCATTTGTCGGATCGGGATCGAGTTTCTTCCATGTTTCGATGTACTTCTGTTCGTTGTATGCGATGCCGGCAAACAACAAGGTCGGCAGGCGGACCGGAAAATACTCAAAGCACATCACGTCTTTGGGATACGGCCATTTCGACTTATCGACGATATAAGGATACAGGAACTCCATGCCTTTCCGCATGTTCCTGCCATCGGGGAGAGTAAATTCCCACAAATTGTCCCCGGGAGTGGAAAGAATCCGGCAAATCAGTCCCATACCATCCAGGCTGAACAACGAGTAGTTGTACGGCTTTGTGCGCCGCAGTTCTCCCGGAAAACTCCCGTCTGCCGACATCTGGTTGGGCAGGAGCACTGTCTTGAATCTCACGCGGCAAGAGGAAAGAGCCGACGTGTCGCCGACCAGGTGCGCAAACGCCGCAACCTGGGTAACCCACCATGTGCCGTGATTGTTCTTTGCCTCCCGCTCGTCGATGCCGTACGGGTGCGTCATCAGCCACGCAAGGTAGTCCGAGAACCACCTCTTGATCGCCGATTCATCAGCGGCGCTGAGCGAGGCCGATCCCGAGAGCACCTCTACCGAGCGGGCAACTTCTATAAGGTGGATGGTGTCAATGATCCCGACTCCTCGTCCGGTAAGCTTCCCTTTGATTGCCTGCGCGTACTTCAGATGAGGGAACATTTTCGTCGAATCATCGACGAACCAGGCCCTCAGGTGTTTCACCGCCCGCGCTGCAAATTTCTCGTCGTGCGTAATCTTGTATGCCGCCGCCAGCGTGGATACCGCCTTGCAGAATCGCTGCATCATCTCCCGGTGCTTCGTAAAATTGTCCGGGTTGGTCATGCCATCACGCTGAATGTATGGTCCCTCAGGGTTTTTTGGATCGGGCCACCAATAGTCCCCCTCCGAAAAAAACTCGTGCACTCCCCCTGCGCTCCGTGGAGACGAGAAGGCGGTCACCGTCATGGGAGGCTCCTGAAAATACCGTTCAGCGCCAGTCAGGATACGGCCACGGTCAATAGCCGCGACATCGACGTTCACGCTTCCCTGACCGGACAGCAACGCGGGTACAATTAACATGAATCCGAGACAGAGCGAGAACGCCGCTCGAAGGCCTCCCTGTTTCCCGCGTGATCGAATTGTCATGGAGTTATTTCCCCAGCTTGAGATAGCGCAGCATTGCCTCGATAAAGTAATAATCGGCGTAAATAATGGAAACATCGACTTCTGAATTTGCAGGCTTGCTCCCCGTGGCGTGGTTCAGGACAGCATGCGATGCGGTTCCCTCGGCCAAATACGGCGCGGCGCAAAGCGATCGCAGGATGTTCTTGGCGTGTCTGAGGTATTCTTCTTTTTGCTTCTCTGTTTTTACGTACGAGGAGAGCTCAAACAATGCCGATGCCGTGATGGCCGCAGCGGAGACATCGCGGGGTTCGTTGGGAATCTCCGGTGCCTGGAAATCCCAGTAGGGAACATGATCGGCCGGTAAACGCTGAAGATAATAATCTGCCGCCCGTTGAGCCGTTGCAAGGAAACGGGGATCTTTCGTAAAGCGATACGTCATCGTGAAACCGTAAATCGCCCAGGCCTGACCGCGCGCCCAGACGGATTCGTCTGCATATCCCTGATGTGTATTGCGGACAAGAATCGAACCGTTCGTGGTATCATAGCTCAGGACGTGGTACGATCCTCCATCGGCACGGAAATGATTCTTCATCGTTGTCTCGGCGTGTTTGACCGCAATCTCACGTAATTCTTTCGGGCCGCCATGTTCGGCCGCCCAGAATAACAGCTCGAGATTCATCATGTTGTCCACGATAACCGGATAAACCCATTTTCGGTTGTCCCATGATTTTATGCAGCCTACGACGGGATTGAACCGACCGGAAAGTGTCTTCGCCGCCTGGACGATGACCTTTTGGTACTCTTCCGAAGGTGAAAGACGATTGCCGGTTCCATAACTGCAGAAGATCTTGAATCCCAGATCGTGCGTCCCTCGATCGAACTGCTGCTCGACCATTCCAGCTGTCCACTTTTCAGCAGACTTCTTGAAAAACGGATCGTTCGTGTATTCATACATGTACCACAGCGCTCCCGGGAAGAATCCGCTCGTCCAGTCGCGGGCCGGCGTCGTCTTCCACGACCCGTCAGACTGTGATGATCTAGCAAACCTCGCGCTGTCCCCGATCTCCAATACCGATTGCCTGAGCTGCTGTTGCGCGAATTGGAGTGCATGCGGCACCAAGGTTTGAAGATCCTGCCCCGGGGCCGGTGCGTACACAAGTGCCAGAGTGAGAATCATGATTGAAGAACCAATGCGTCTCATGCGATCTCCATGTTGTTGTTCAGCTTTTTACTTTGCATAGACCATCTTTTGAACGGCACGGTGTCCATTCGAACGAAGTTCGAGAAAATATGTGCCCGCGTTCAGCAAGGACGCATCAAAGGTCGTTTGGTACGTCCCCGGCTGGCGCAGTCCATCGACAAGCGTGGCCACTTCCCTTCCCAACACATCAAATACTCTGAGCTTCACGAAGCTGATAGCTGAAAGCTGATAGCTGATCGCTGTCGTTGGATTAAACGGATTAGGATAATTGGAAAAGAGCCTGAAATCCGACACCACGTCAATCTCATCATCCTCACGTGCTCGCGTGCTTGTCAGGAGCTGAGGAGGAGGCCCGACGTCCTGACGAGTCAGAGGACGCTGCTCTCCGGGCGTTGTGGAGATTTCATCCGCCCCGACATCAGGCTGACCATCGCGCTGCTGACCATCCATGTCTGTTGTGACGTAGGGAAACAATCCGGCTCCGGTATTGACAACCGGGCTCGACGCGCCCGGCCGCCACAGACCCTCAGCCGACATCGCAAACTGCGGACTCACCATGGCGATTCCCTGTGGCTGCGGCGCTATACCCAGTAATGCCCCGAAGAAAATATTCCCCTGCCAGGTCATATTGATGGGTGTGTCATTCACTGTGATCAGCGGTGATCTTGATCCGAATACAACATTGTTCGCAATCACGCAATCAAGCGGAGGAAGACTCAGCTCTGAATTCCTTCCGCCCCCCAGATTCATCGAGTATACGTTGTCGACAAAAGTATTGAAAGCGACGATTGCCCTCTTCACCTGGAAGTAGCGATTCAACGGCGAATTAGGAACGCCATTCATGAGCGTCAAGGCCGATTTCAAACTCGATCCCGACGTACCGCACACGTAATTGTTGAACACCTTGTGGTCTTCGCCGATGATGCGGATCCCGCCGGAGTTCGGTACATGATTGGCAATGAAGAAATTCCCCTCCACGGTGCAGCGATTGCCGTGACGTAAGGTGAGTGTTCCCTCACAGCTGACAAATGTGTTGTACCGATACACATTGCCGCAGGACTTGTTGGAAATGGTTTCGATTTCTCCGTTGCATTCTTCAAAGAGGTTGTATTCAACGATCGTGAAGGAATCGGACAGCGACGAGTCACTCGTTCCCACCCGTATTGTCTCTCCGCCATTCCAGCCGTACAGTACCGGACGGAACCCGAAGTGATTGTGGTCAATCTGATGGTAATTCGGGCGATCGGAAGGCCGCCAGACGACCAGTGTTGCCCCGGAGTTTGTCTTCCCTTCAAAGTAGCAGTGATCGACACGATTACGGGTTCCGTAGAGCGAGACCCATTTGTTGTCCTTCGTTGAATCAGAGGGGCTGAAGTTGATGATCGCGCAGTTCGTCAACCTGCATGAATCGCTTTCACCGTTTGTGCCTCTGAATTCGATCACATCTCCCGAAGGACTTGAGCCATTCTTAAAGAGGAGGCCGTCGACGATCAGAT
>DOWV01000025.1:20420-21985 GCA_003519375.1 Bacteroidota bacterium | reverse complement strand
CCCCGGTGATTCTGAGATTCGAAGATCCCGTCAGGACCACGCCTCCGTATGACTCAGCCCTCAACAGATAGGGCGCCGTGCTGGTACCGAACCCCTTGAAGACAATCGCGGCATTCGACCAGACACCGTTCGTCATCGTCAATGTATCTCCGGGACGTGCACTCGTCAAAGCAGTGCTGATCTGTGCCGGCGTCGACACACGATAGTCTGTGGCGAAGAGCCCGACAGGCAGCGCAATCAGGGCAAGAACCAGATAGTAAGAGCCGCTTCTCATTTTGCGATGTCGTTGTTGCTGAAACATCAGAATTTCAGAGCCCCGTCGGTTGCCATATTCTCGCCGTTCCAGATCTTCTTTGCCGTCCATGGTTCCGAAGGCAGAAACCAGAAATCATTGCCCGATGGAAGACCGAGCGGCAGGAAAACCGTTGCACAGAGATAGAGACTTCCCGTGGAAATGTAATTCTCGGCAAGCCCCGGTTGATGTCCGCTCAAGCCGAGTGTGAGCCATCCTCGTTCATCGAAATTCGACGGTGCGCCGAGCGTTTTCTGAATTACCGCCGCGAGTGACGAACGGACCTGCGCCGGATTTAGTTCGCCGGGCAACTGCTGGCGAAATGCTTCATTTGCCAGATGGTGAAACGCCCCACATCGATACGCGATCGACCTTCCGATCGCCGGAAAGCTTCCGTCCTGGCCGATGAGGCGCTCGAGGATGACAGCGTAACGGCCGGCTATCTTGTTAAATTTCTCATGCATGGCGGTATAGCTCTGGTCGAGCGCCGAAACAATCGGGAGAATCGTCCGGATGTACGGCTGAATGACAAAACTGTTGTAGTAGTCCCAGTGAAAGTCCGGACCGTCCCCATAGACGCCGTCGCCCTTGTACCACTGGTCGTGCTGACGGAGCGCGTAGTCGATGCGCATGCGATCGTACTCTTCCCCGACCTGAAGGAAGAAGGCTTCCATCAAAGCACTGAAGAGAAGCCAGTTGCTGAATCCTGGCTTGATCGCTCTCGTTCGCTTTAGCGCGACAATCAAATTCCCCCGTGTCGTCTCGTCGCACTTTTTCCAAATGCCCGGCGCGCGCAGGAGACCCAGAACGAGAAATGACGCGTCGACCAGAGGCTGGGATCCTTCGCTGAAGTTCATGAAATCCTTTGCCTTCGGATCGACCGCATTCGCGAGTGAGCGCTGGACAAGGTCAGCATAGCGCTTGCGTACACGGCTTTCCTCGGTCTTGTCTTCCGGGATCTCAAGCCAGGGGGCGAGGCCGGAAACAAGACGGCCGAATCCCTCCAGATGCGTGAACTTCGCTCTCGACGCGACTTGCTGCGGCGTGCGTGCTTCAACAGGCATTGTTGCTCTCAAGCGGTCTTCTGCAAGCGCCGTGAGCAAGGGATCTGCAATCTTCGAAAGCGTCGCTATCCAGAACTCGCGATCGTCAGAAACGGGGGCAGACAGCTCAACTGCCGGCGCTTGACGCGTGCCGGGAAGAGCCTCGATTGCTCCGAGGGCGCCCATGGACTGCAGAAATTTTCGCCTGATCATGCCCATTGCGTTGAGCC
>DOWV01000025.1:6221-20301 GCA_003519375.1 Bacteroidota bacterium | reverse complement strand
GGGAACCGTCGGGTCGGCATCTCCCTGCACCGAGAAAATCGGAGGATTCTTCAGGTTTCATCGGTCGCTGATGCTCCTCAGTTTCCGACAAGCAGATGAATTCTGTGCGAGCGGCCTCTCGCGCCAGCCAGCGTCTTCGCTAATTCCCCATAGGACTGATCGCGAAAAACAGCAGACGCCTTGATCAGGAGCGGATAGTATGCCGCCGGATCAAAATTATTGATCTGCTTGTGCGTCCATTCTTTCTCATCGCGCAGATAGGGAATCACCCAATCGAGCGCCTTCCGGATGCCCCGTCCGTCGTCCGACTGATAGTTGCACAGATCGATGCCGGCATTTGAGCCGATGGAAGCGAGCGCAAAGAAAGCCTCCAGGTTAAATGCCGTGTAGTGTTTCGATGTTGTCCGCGCAAGCTCGCGTGGTTGACTTCCATCGGGTTCAATTTGTCCTGCAATCCGTTCCGTTTTTGCACGCTCGAGGACATCCTTGGCCGCATCCCGTTTGCCGACAAAGAGGGCCATGGAAGCAACCTGAACGTCGTACCAAACACCATGATTGTTCGTTGCTTTTGCTTCACCGCGACCGTTATCACTCGTTTGGAGCCAGCTCAGGAACCGATCGAACCACGCGACCATCTGTCTCTGGTCGTCCGGTGTCCACCCCTTAGAGCCTGCCAACAGGCCGATACCATCAATCACTTTCGTGAAACCGCGGGATTCGATGATACCCCATGATCGTCCCGGATTTTTTCCCTTAATGCCCTGGGCAAAATCGAAATTCGGATTCATGCGCGTGGTGGAGTCGATGAACCACGTCCGGATGAATCTTACTGCATGTTCTGCATAACTCTCATGGTCCGTCAGGTAATACGCGAGCGCCAGCGTCGACACAGCGTCCACCATCGTGCCGTGGTTTCGGTAGTCGCTCATCTCATAGACTTCCGGATTCACCTCACCATCGCGGTTGATATACGGCAGCCCGTCAGGCTTCGTCGGGTCGGGCCAGAAGTACCGCCCAAGACTCATGTAGTCATGTTTGTCACCGCTCGGAGGTACCTGGGGCTTTTCCATGACACTCACCGGCTCTTTCGTGAGGAGCTTGTCGGCATCTTTGATTAGCTGCTTCAGAGCGGGTTCTCTCGATGGATCGTGGGTCAGGCACTCGGACTTTATTTTCATCATCGTTGCTGGATCAAGAAGAAAGAGCCGCAGTGCACTTGTCTGCGCAACACTCCACGCAGAGGCGAGCACACATTGACACAGCAGAATCATCAGAGAGCGGCGAATCAAGTGGTTCATGGAATCCTTACCAATTTTCGGTGCATCAAACAAATGAACAGGTGAAGGTAAACCGGCTCTAACGTTTTGCAGGTGTCAGCGCTGAATCAGCGACTCCTTTGTTCACCTTTCCCGGAGTCGCATCGCTCGTATCGGTGCTGCCTTTCCAGCTCTGCGGATCGGAGCTGTTCCTGAAATCTTCAGTCGACTCCCCATCCGGCACAAACCATTGGACGGCTCTGTTGACCAGAGCTTGTTCACCGGGATCGGCCGGCTGGCAGCCACCCCATTCGGAACTCCCTCCCCACACGACGGCATCGATTGCCCCGTCCTTAGCCCAGGACGTCAACTTCTTCGTCCATTCCCGACTATCGGGCCATCCAACCGCCGTCTACCACAAGGATATGCCCGTTGATGTAGTCCGACGCGGACGAGGCGAGGAACACAGCCACATCGGCAAGATCACCCGGTGTACCCCAACGCCCTGCAGGAATCCTGTCGAGGATTGCTTTTGAACGGACAGCGTCCTCCCTCAGCGCTTTCGTGTTATCAGTTGCCATGTACCCGGGAGCGATGGCATTGATGTTAATGCCGAGCGACGCCCATTCGTTTGCGAGCGCTTTCGTCACCTGCGCGACTGCACCCTTGCTTGCTGCGTACGAAGGAACAAGTATGCCGCCTTGAAAACTCAGGAGCGATGCGATGTTGATAATCTTGCCTGACTTCCTTTTCACCATGTCACGGGCAACAGCCTGACTGAAAAAGAAGACGGTTTTTGCATTCACCGCCATGATATCGTCCCAGTCTTTTTCCGAGAAATCGATGGCGGGTGTTCGTCTGATGGTCCCCGCGTTGTTGATCAGGATATCGACTTTGCCGAAGGTCGCCAGTGTGTTCTCCATGATCGACGGGATCGGCTCGATGGACATCAGGTCAGCCGAAATCGTCAGCGCTTTGCGGCCCATGGATTCAATGACTTTCGCGGTATCGGTGGCCTCGTCGCGATCGACAAGGACAACGTCGGCCCCTGCGCCAGCCAGCCCGACCGCCATGCCACGTCCCAATCCCTTGCAGCTTCCGGTGACGATTGCTGTCTTGCCGGCCAGATCGAATGCGTTGTTCATAAGTATTCTTTCCTAATTGGTGAAAGTGTCCTAGACAATTGATTTTCGCGGGAGAGATCGCGCCGCGCGGGCCTTCTCCGCTTTCGACACCGCAGCCGCTTTGCCATTCCGACCTTTGGGTTTTACCGTGCGGCATGACCCTCGCGCGACAAGCTGCGGCTGGAGGATTCTGCTGTGAGCGGCTTCTTTTCCTTCCATCAACCGAAGAAGCAGTTCCATCGCCTGCTTGCCGATCAGATCACTTGGCTGCCGGATCGTCGTGAGCGGGACCGCGGCATACGCTCCCCGTTCAATGTCGTCGAACCCGATGATGGCCACATCTTCGGGGATTCGCAGGCCGTTCGCGAGAACCGCTTCTTCAAAACCAAGAGCGGAGAGATCATTGTAAATAAACATCGCATCAGGTCTCACCTTCAGCTTCGCGAACTTCCGGCCGATTTCGTACCCCGACTGGTAGTCGAAACGTTCTCCCTTGAGACGCAGGTGAAAGAGGAAGCGCTTGTCCAATTTCCTGCCGTGTAATTTGAGCGCAGCAGCATATCCGCGCTGACGGAGGACACCGACCAGGTTGCCACGCTCGCCATTGATGTACCCGATCCGTTGATACCCAAGCTTGATGAGATATTCCGTCGCCATGAAACCGCCCCGCTCATGATCGCATCCGACGAAAGGAATGTTTTCATCAGCGATGTAGGAAACCATGACAAAAGGATATCCTTCCTGGAAAAGCTTGCGAATGGTCGGAGACGCGTGGTACTCGTGACTCATCGACGCAATAATCATTCCCTTGACACCAAAGGTCCGGAATCGCGCAATCTGTGAATCCTCTCTCTCCGGTTTTCCGGAGGAGTTGGCGAGAAGAACATGATAGCCGAGTTCGTACGCTGTATTCTCAACACTGTGCATGACGCGCGAGAAGAACGGACTGCGTATGTCCTGGAGAACCAGGCCGATGGTTGGATGCTGTTCGTCGTGAAAATCGGGGGAAAGCTGTGCGACGTAGGTTCCCTTGCCGACACGGCTGTAGAGGATTCCCTGCTGGATCAGAGTCGTGAGCGCCTTTTTCACCGTAATGAGGCTCACACCATACGTCGATACCAACTCGGCGTGAGAACCGATTTGATCGCCCGCCTTCAAATGTTTCGAGGCAATCTTCGATTTGATGTCATCGATGATCTGCAGGTACAGCGGTGTGGAATTCTGAAGATCTATTGGCATGAGGGGAACCTAGTATACTAGGTATGTCAAGCTTACAAGGAAAGTCAGGAATTGTCAAGGATTTTCTTTCCAGACATGGTTCCAAACCATGAGAATGGGTTATTGTAACTTTACAGACGGGAAACAACGCCGGAAAATCCTCATTCCGGCCCTCCCCCGTCTGCCAAGGAGTTGCACGTTTTATCTTAAGAGCACTCTTAAAGAAACCGTGGAGGCTTTAACTTTGCCTGTGGAATCAACATCGTACAATGGCGGGATTGGGGCTGGAGGACAGGCAAAGGGCAGGCTATTAGGGTCTGCAAGCAGAGTTATGACGACATGAAACGGGGGAATGTGAAAACGGAGGTAGCTCAAGCACCGTACCATACTTCTTTCTAGCGCTGTTTCGCAAGCCAGTGCTCAGGATCTTGTTTGACGGTTCCTTTCCATACCTCAAAGTGGAGAATCGATCCTTCCACGGAATCGCCGCTCTTCGCTATCAAGTCGCCTGCCTTCACCTTCTGCGATTCGACAACGTTGATCTCAGAAAGGTGGGCATACACTGTTCTATAACCGTCACCATGACTCAAAATCAGGATATTCCCGAAGCCCGGAATGAATGTGAGGATGGACACTTCACCATCCGCCACGGTCTGAACCCCGGTTCCCGACTTGACACTAATGTCGATGCCGGTATTTTCACGCTTTGTTTTCAAAACCGGATGGGTTTGCAGGCCGTACCGGGAAGCAATCGTCCCCGCCTCCACCGGCCATCGGAGTCTTCCCCGCTGTGAGGCAAAAGCGCCCGGCGCGGTTTCAGGTTTCGGCGTCGGTCTCAACGCCGGCGCGGTTTTATCACGGTTCCGAGCTGCCGCCGCTGCAGCTTCTCTGCGTTTATCCTCTTCATCGTTCAGCCTGGCAACGATCCTCTTGATCTCTTCCGCATACTTCTTTTTTTCCTCCAGCGCCCGTCTCAGTTTGTTCTTGTCCTGGACGATTGCGGTGAGACTCTTGCGGTGTTCTACAACCTTCTTCTTGAGTGAAGACTCTCTGGCTGTCTTTTCCGCGAGAACATTGCGTTCATGCATCAGGCTTGCCTGGAGACGTTCGTTTTCGGCCTCGAGATCGCTCTTCTTGTTGACGACATCCCGAAGGTCCTTTGCGCGCTGCTCTGAGAATCGCTTGAGGTATTCAATCCGGATATAAAGCTGATTGACGGACTTCGAGGAGAAGAGGAGTTCGACGTCGTAGACACGGCCATACTTGTAAACGGACCGGACGTACTTGGCATAGTGTGTCCTGAGGGCATCGAGCTGACGTTCCAGGTCCTGAATAGATGACCGTGTCTCCTGAATATCACCCCGCAGGCTCTGTTCCTGCTCGCGAAGCTTCTTGATCAGATTTCGGAGAAGTCCAACCTGCCGATCCAGATTGCTGATGTTTTCGAGGGCTGACTTCTCCTTCTTCTCGCTCTCCCTGTAACGCTTTTCATACGCCTGGATTTCGGCACGCAGCGTCTCCAGCTCCTTTTCCTTCCTGGCGATCTCCCTGGAAAGCTCGCGCTCTTTTCGCGCGGTCTCCTTGGAACTCCCCTGGCTGTACAGTGCCTCGGTGGTGCACAGGCCCAGGGAAAGGAAAACGATCCAGCTGAGGATGGAGATGCGCCTGTTCATTCTTTCCAGCGGATACGTTTGGCGTTGGCAGGGATGTCGAGCACCAGCGGCGCGCGACCGGGATTCACATCGAGTGTGGAAAACGAAACGGACACGGCCCGACGGGCGGTGTGTTGGGTAAGGCGGATGTACCGTGGAAGGGAGACTTCTCCCAGCGTACGGAACCGCTCAAAACGTTCTTCGAGAAACATCTTGCCGAAGTTGTCGAGATGCTGAACGCGAGTAATAAGCATGGATACCGGATCCACAAAATACCGCCTGCGACCCTCCCCGGAATGATAGATCAGAACAACCTGGTTTTCCTCTTCCACGATTGATTCGGGATCTCCGTCGTCTTCGCGAAAAAAACTCCCGCCTGTAAACAGCGTCATGAGCTCGTCGAATGTCAGCTCCATCCTGAAGATACGACGGAGGTTATTCGCGTTCACCGGTCCGCTGACCACCTGATTCTGAAAACTATTATAGAAAAGAAAGCTGTCCCGCGTGAGCAGGACCGATCCGACGTTGATTCCAAACGGCCCTTCGACGTTCACCAGGAGCGAATCCGGTTTATGAAGTTGGAATTCAAAGGACCCCGACTGGGCGATTTCAGGCGTTTCGACGCTGATCGTGCCCGCGCCGCTCAACGATCGCACAAGGTCATGATTCGCGTTCACCACGTTCCGCGCGGTATGCGGCGAGACCGGCTTGCCTGAGAACTTCACCGCCGGCGACGTTGCACAACCATGAAGGGTGATCAGAAAAACGACGGCGGCAACCGGAGCAGCGCGCATCATCAGAGTGATCCCCGGGCAATTTTTTCGCGAAGCGCCTGGTTTTCGGAATTCATCTCCAGCGCCTGTTTCCAGTACTGACCTGCTTCCTGCTTCTTCCCGAGCCTGGAAAGGATGTCTCCCATATGCTCATAGACGGTAGCACTGGCGCCGCCTGCAGCAATTGCTTTGGCAATGTACTCACTCGCTTCATGGTATTTGCCAAGTCTGAAGTACACCCAGCCCGCAGTATCGAGGTACGACGAATTGCCGGGATCATCACCGACGGCCTGGAGAGACATTTTCAGAGCGCGTTCAAGCTGGAGCCCGCGCTCGGCGAGACTGTAGCCGTAGTTATTCAGAATCAGATGCGAAGCCGGATCAATTTGCAGAGCCCGCTCATAGAGCGAATCCGATTCCTGGTACCGATGCAGGCCGTCGAGCGTGAGCGCCAGCGTGCTGATCGCGTCCATATAGTCCGGCTTTAACTCCAGTGAACGCCGGAGCGCGGCAAGAGCCTCCTCGTTCCGCTCCATCCGGCTGTACGCAAGGCCAAGAAGAAAATGAACGCGGGAGTCTTTGGGGATCGCTTTCTTCGCCCGCTCCATGGCGTCCACAAGCTTCTGGTATTCCCCTTTCTCGAAGTACGAGGAGCCGATGAGCCACCACGCGTCGCCGTTCCATTCGGCCAGTCTTGTCACTTTCTCGAAGTACCCGGTCGCCAGCGAATCGTTTCTCTGCCGACCGGCAATCATACCAAGATAGTAGTAGGGGCGCCAATCGTTCGGGACTTCCTTGCTGAGTTGCTCAAAAATCGGTTTTGCCTTGTCGATGAATGTGGAATCCCTGTCCATCTGTCCAACATAGGCAACCCCAACCCGGAGGCGCACTTCCGGATTGGTGCGCTCCATGGCGAGCAAGCGCTGATAGAGCTTCAGTGCTCGGGGAAAATCCTGCTGTTCGAGGTAAACATCGGCAAGCGCCGCAAGTGCTTCGGCATTGTTGTTATCGGCCTCAAGGATTTGCTCGAGAATCTTGATGGCTTCCGTGGTTTTTCCCCCTCGCGTGTAGGTTTCGGCAAGCTGGCGCTGCAGGACCTTATTGGTTGGATCGAGCTCCACCATCCTTTTATATTTCTCGGCGGCTTCGTTGAAACGTCCCAGCGCATTGTAAATCTCAGCCGTCTGATAGAGGATTTCCCACTCATCGCCTTCGCGGTCGAGGATGCGTTCATAGATTTCGAGGGCCCGGAGTGGCCGCGTGGTTTGATAGATACGGGCCAGATTGAACCAACCATCGTTGTTGGTGCTGTCGAGCTTGACAATACGCTCGTATTGGGCGGCAGCGAGATCAGGCTGATACGCATTGAGATAGATGCCGGCCAGATTCTGGCGATAGAGGATTTTGAGGGAGTCGAGGCGCACCGCTTCCCTGGCGTGCTGGGCCGCAAGGGCGTGCTTCCCGAGAATCGAATAGTCTTTCGAGATCATGTATTCAATCGCGGCGGTGGGCTCCAGTTGTAATGCTTCCTGGTACTCAAGAATAGCGCGGGCAAAGTCCCCGGAAGCGTCATAAACGGAACCCTGAACGACGTGACCCAACGCCCGCTCACGGGCAATGTCTTTCATCCGTTCGTTGACCTGTTGGGTTGCCCGTTCCGTTCTCTGGGAGCGCGCTGCATCCTTGCTGAAACTGCACCCTGCCAGTCCGGCAAAGCCCATCGCTGCAAGAACAACGAGAAATTGTCTTATAGGCATATCATAAAATATATTGATAATGGCTTTGAATAACAAGGATTCGGGCAGGTTCGCCTTGCAGAGACCGGCGAAAGAGAGTATCTTGTAGAAGTATGGAAATGCCCGTTGAGCAACATGACCTCGCCGTTGCGTGGAATTGGGAGTACGACCGCGAGTTTGTCAGCCTTATCCAGGCTGCGGCCGCCGCCCGTTCTCTCCCTGCCTATCTGATCGACCGCCACAATCTCACAGAGACTCTTGAACGCTTGCGAAACGGATCCCTCTCGTTCAATTTGTACTTGGATCGGGCGTCGGATGAAGATGAGCGTTTTCTTCCGCTCGCCCAGCATTTTCAGCGAAAGGGCTCGACCGTCACTCGCGTGTTGAACCCTTATGAGCTGATGAGAAGAGCTGCCGACAAGGCAACGATGCATCTCGAGTTCCTCACGCGGGGAATTCACGTCCCCTACACCATTATCATCTCTCCCTTCAATCACAAGCGTGAGGTGGAGCTTTCTCTCTCAGAGCTTGCACACCTTGGCCGTCCCTTCATCATTAAACCGGCAAATACGACCGGTGGAGGAGTCGGTGTCGTCGTCGGGGCGGAGTCACTGAAAGACGTCATCGAGACTCGTCAACACCACAAGAATGACAAGTACCTCCTGCAGGAGAAAATCGTTCCCGTGATATTGAGCAACCGAAGGGCCTGGTTCCGCGTTTTCTTCGCATTTGGCGACATCGTTCTCTGCTGGTGGGATGACCAGACACATATCTACGATGTCCTAACAGCGGATGAAGAGAAACGGTTCAATCTTCATACGCTCAGGGAAGTCGCCGCTGCAATACACGATGTGTGCGGCCTCGATTTCTTCTCGACGGAAATTGTATGCGTTTCGTCCGGCATGCTCGTCGTGGTTGACTATGTCAATGAAATTTGCGACATGAGGCTGAAATCCCGGCATGTTGACGGCGTTCCGGACCAGATAGTGGAACTTATCGTCAACCGCATTGCAGACATGGCCGCTATATCGAGAATCTCTCCGATCTCACCACAAGGCGGGCGCTGAGAATCACTCTCCAGATTTAGGGGGAATTCGACAGCCCGCTCAACCTCATCTTTAAATAAACCCATCAAATATCTGTTATGTGAATACTTGATTTTAACTGACCAGTTTGATACATTTGCAATGTTCTTATCTATAATAGACGAACACCGCCATAGTTTGGAGGCCTTATGAGTTCCCGAATCGCCCTTCCCGCGTTCTTGATCCTCCTCTTTTCGCTCATCGGCTGTTCAAGCGAGGAGGCAACGAGAACGGAACAAAAGGCAATGCCGGCGGTCCCGCCAAAGCCAACACGTGAACAGATCAAGATTGATTCGCTGGAGACAGAAAACGTCAATCTGAAACAAAAGCTGGTCAAGTTAGAGCAGGATAACAACACGCTCAATGTACGCCTGACAGACGTGGAAGCGAAGTTGAGAGCAGAAATCGAAAAAGCCTCAGCTCCTCCGCCTCCACCGCCTCAGCCGGTTCTCACAGTCACGTATGAAGCCGGACAACAGGCCTTTGCAGAAAAGAATTATGATGACGCAATCAAGATTTTCCAGACACTCCTTGATGGCGGTATTGGAGAGGACCAGGCCGACAATTGCCACTACTGGATGGGTGAGTCGTATTTCGGAAAGAAGGAGTATGCAGAGGCAGTAAAGCACTTTGATGTCGCGCTGCAATACAAGACTTCAGAGAAGAAGGGTGACGCCTACTTCATGCTCGGACGCAGCTACGAACTCCAGGGAGATAAAGCAAAGGCAAAAGAAATGTTTGAAAAGGTTGTCAAAGACTATCCAACGAACAACAACGTGCAGAAAGCAAAAGAACACTGGGGCCGATTGTAGAAAATTGCCCATCCGGTTACGTCACAAGAAAAACCCCCGAAATCTCCCGGGGGTTTTTTGTTTTCATGATCTGTCAGACGGAAATTACTCAGACCGACGCAAGGTCCCTGACCGGGAAACACGTCCGCCGCGACAAATCGATGTTATATTGAATCTCACCGTGCGCGTGACTATATTGATTCATGCGTTGATGTGCTGCTCTGCGACGAATTGCACTCTTGACCTCACCAGGATCTATGACAAAGATTCAGACTAAATACGTCTGTCAGTCGTGCGGGTATGTTTCCCCGCGCTGGGTAGGGAAATGCCCGAGCTGCAACGAATGGAACACCTTTGTTGAGGAGGTCTCTACTCCCCTGAAGGTCTCCAAAAAACCGGCGGGTGCGGCCTCGAACATTGAACCGGTACCGCTCGAAGATCTTGAGACCGAAGACGTCCCCCGCGTCAAAACCAACATCAACGAATTCGACCGCGTTCTGGGCGGAGGGCTTGTGCCGGGATCGCTCATCCTCCTCGGCGGGGACCCAGGCATTGGAAAATCCACTCTGATGATGCAGATGGCGCTGAAACTCCAGGGCCAGATCATCCTCTATATTACAGGTGAAGAGTCCGTCCGGCAGATCAAGCTGCGCGCAGAAAGACTCCACGGCGAACGGACGAAGAGTATCCTCCTTCTGGCAGAGACCAACCTGGACCTCATTCTCAATGTCATTGAACGGGGCACACCCGACTTGATCATTGTGGATTCCATTCAGACGATGTACCGGCCCGGGCTGGAAAGCGCCCCCGGAAGCGTGAGTCAGGTGCGGGAGTCCACCGCCCTCCTGCTTCGCCTGGCAAAGACACAGGGAATTCCGATCTTCGTCGTCGGTCACGTCACCAAAGAAGGTGTGATTGCCGGCCCGAGAGTCATTGAGCATATGGTCGACACCGTTCTTCAATTTGAGGGAGAAGCCCATTACGCATACCGCATTCTCCGGGCACTGAAAAACAGGTACGGCTCCACCAACGAAATCGGGATTTTCGAAATGCATGAGGATGGTCTCCAGGAAGTAAAGAATCCGTCTGAGGCGTTTTTGTCCGAACGGCGGTACGGGACATCCGGATCGACTGTCGTGTCGAGTATTGAAGGAACAAGACCGATTCTCATCGAAGTGCAGGCGCTTGTCACACCGACCAGCTACGGCATGCCGCAGCGCAACACAACCGGATTCGACTATCGAAGGCTCTCGCTGCTGCTGGCCGTGCTGGAAAAGCGCGTGGGGCTTCATCTCGGTACGCAGGACGTCTTTGTGAACATTGCCGGCGGCGTGAAGATCGATGAGCCTGCGGTTGATCTCGGGATTGCCGCTTCGATTGCCTCGAGCCTGCGGGATATTCCGGTCGATTCCTCGACCGTCGCGGTCGGCGAAATCGGGCTCGGCGGGGAAATCAGGACAATCGGCCACGTAGAGAAACGCATTCAGGAAGCCGCCAAACTCGGCTTCAAGAGAATCGTCATACCACACAATAATCTGAAGGGCATCAAAGGTCAGGACGGAATCGACATCGTCGGCGTTCAGAGTGTGAATGAAGCTATTCAACAACTTCTTGGCTGATCCCCGTGACCAACGATCCACACGATAGATTCATGCGGGAAGCAATTGCCCTTTCCAGGGCGAATGTCCGCGAGGGCAAAGGCGGTCCTTTTGCCGCCATTGTTGTCAAGAATGGAATTGTCCTTGCCCGCGGCACCAATCTGGTGACCTCAACCAACGACCCCACAGCGCATGCCGAGATTGTCGCTATCCGGGAGGCGTGCCGGGCCCTTGGATCGTTTCAACTCGACGGGTGCGACATCTATACATCGTGCGAGCCATGTCCCATGTGCCTCGGCGCGATCTACTGGGCCCGTCCGCGATCGGTGTACTTTGCCAACACCCGCGACGATGCTGCGGCGATAGGTTTTGACGACCGTTTCATCTGCGACGAGTTTTCCGTTGCTCACAACGAGCGCAAGATTCCGATGCAGCAGCTGCTGCGCGAAGAGGCCTTTGAGGCTTTTCGCGAGTGGCGCGCCGCTTCCAACAAGGTGCCTTACTGATGCCGGGACTCCTGCAGTGGATCGGTTATGTCGGGTTGACATCCCTCGCGCTGTGCTGGATTCCCCAGTCGATCGAGACGATCAAGCAGGGGAGGTGCATGGTGAATCTCACCTTCCTTGTTCTTTCCGCACTCGGCAGTTTCAGTCTTGCATTGTACGCGGTCAGCATCGGTGATTCCATCTTCACCATTCTAAACTGCCTCACGACTCTGGGCGCCGGTATCAACATATTCTACAAGTTCTTCCCGCGAAAGACATCCGAAGAGACTGCATGAACACCGTCGTTCTCGCAACACGCAACAGGCACAAGATCCTGGAAATCAAGACCATTCTCGCCGATCTGCCGATCACCATTTTGACGCTCGGCGACGTTTCGGGTGTTCCGGACCTCAGAGAGGATGGCGCAACGTTTCAGGAAAACTCGCTTCAGAAGGCCCGCGAGGTCCACGTTCACACGAAGCTCCCCGCGCTCGCAGATGATTCCGGTCTGGAGGTTTTCTATCTGAACGGGCGTCCCGGTGTGGTCTCTGCCCGGTACGCCGGAGAAGGAACGACGGATGAAAGGAACAACAAGAAGCTTCTGGGGGAAATGCTCGGGGTTCCGCCCCGCAGGAGGAAGGCACAGTTTCGGGCGGTCATCACGCTGGTTCGCGGCAATTCTGTAGAGGTGGCTGAAGGAATTTGTCCCGGTGTGCTTGCTGAATCACCGCGGGGAACGAATGGATTTGGGTACGATCCGATTTTCATACCCGACGGTTTTTCCCGGACGTACGCAGAACTTACAGCAGAGGAGAAGAACAGGATAAGCCATCGCGCGAAGGCTCTGTCGAAGATGAAGGAGATCTTGAAGAGAGGGGTTTAGGAGATGGCGGGACGAACTTCATCCCGGCCTCGTCAACAAATCAACGCCGCATCCTGAGCAACGCTGAAGCTTCGCTCGGGGCGCGGCTAGCGTTTTGTTTCGTGTTCCGGTTTTACGATTTCGGATTTGTTGCACTCGCCCCACCTAGGACTTGAGTTTTCCTTCGATCGTTGCCAGCAGCAATTCCAGGTCAAACGGTTTCTGAATAAAGCTGTCCACGCCGAGTCTCATTCCCGCCCGCACGACAAACTCGTCACTGATCCCGCTCATCAGCAAGAAGGGCACATTCTGAAGCCTGGCATCATTGCGGACACGCTGATAGAATTCTATTCCCGTCAGATGAGCTTCGCCAAAGAGAAGATCCGAGACGATGATGGCGGGCGTTGACTGCTGGAGGAGTTCGAGCGCTTTCTCGACGCTCTCGGCCGTCAGCACTTCGTATCCGTGGCCTCGGAGCTTCGTCGCCAGCGTGAGAAGCAGAGTTGGTTCGTCATCTGCAAGGAGAATTGATTTCGCACGCGGGGCATTTTTCGCCCAGAGAATTTTCGCCTCCGCGCTCAGGTGTTCCTCCATGCTGATGTTGAATTTCTCGCGCATCATCACAAGCACGTCGTTTTCACTCTGCGTGATCGCGCCGTCCCTCCAGGCGATGCGGAGCGCTTCGACATAGGCATCAATCTGAACCTGCTTTTCAAGCTCGTTGGCTTCTTCATCTGTGATCTTGAAGAGGTCCCGGACTTTCTTGAGCTCTTTCCTTTCTCCATCCGAGATCTTTCCGTCGAACCACATTTCCTTCAGCAGTTCACGGTACATCGCCACACTCGCCCGCTCTCCGGGGGTCCATCGTGGCGCGTCGATCTCCGGCTGGGGCAGTTGGGGTTTCCGCGCCTCAGGCGGTGAAACGCTCGCAGGGGATGGAGAGCTCTCCTTCGGTTCCTTTTCCGAGAGCTTCGCAATTCGCTCGGCATATGTTTTTGCATAGTAGTTTTGCGGATCGATGGCAAAGACCTTGTCCACCTGTTGACGTGCCAGCTTGTAGTTCTTGGCTACCAGGAGCTGATCAGCGGTTCTCAAGAGAAGGCTGATTTGCTCGATCTTCCGATCTTCCATCGAAGGCTTCGAGGGTTCAGGAGTTGCAGGTGTTTTTGGCGCCTTGCTCTGTTGAATCCGTATGCGATCAAGAAACGAGCGCGCATAGTAGTTCTTTGGATCAATCTCCAGCGCCCGTTCGACCTGGACGACCGCCTCCGCCAGACTCCCTTCCTTCACAAGAATATCTGCGGCGCGAAGGTGGCGGGCCACAAGTTCCTTTACAGAATCACCGGAGGGATTTTTCTTCGTGATCATGGTATCTCCACGTCGTGATGGTGCATGTGCGTGCCAAACTATCCATTTCCACGTTGAAAAGCAATGCGCTGCGTCATGCCGGAGCGCCGCGCATCGGTTGATTCCTCCGGCTTTTTTGGTATATTCACCACA
>DOWV01000025.1:5084-5960 GCA_003519375.1 Bacteroidota bacterium | reverse complement strand
TTCGGATTCGCCGTCGGGGACCTTCATCTGAGACCCGACCAGATCGTCGATTACATGAAAGCGCTGGCCGAATCGTCTCCGCGTGTCACCATCGAGCAGTACGGCGAAACGTATGAGAAGAGACCGCTGATACTCCTGACCATCACCTCGCCGGAAAACCACAAGAACCTGCAGGCGCTCAAAGAACAACACCGCTCCTTGAGCGACCCCGCTGTTTCGGGCTCACTTAGTCTTGAATCGATGCCTGCGGTTGTCTGGCTCGGGTACAGTGTCCACGGAAACGAAGCGAGCGGCAGCAATGCGTCCATTCTCGTTGCCCATCACCTGGCGAGCGCACAGGGTCCAGAGATGGAGGAGCTGCTGAAACGCACAATTATCCTTCTCGACCCGATGATCAATCCTGACGGACAGGGACGTTTCTCGCAATGGGTAAACTCCAACCGCAGCAAAACGCTCACGGCGGATCCCGGCACACGAGAGCACGTCGAAGCGTGGCCCGGAGGCAGATCCAACCACTACTGGTTCGATCTGAACCGCGACTACATACCCCTGCAGCACCCTGAAAGTCGAGGGAGGATGGTGAAATACTATGAGTGGCTGCCGAATGTTCTGAACGATCATCATGAGATGGGGACGAATTCCACCTTCTTCTTCCAGCCGGGAGCGCCGGGCCGAACCAATCCCAATGTTCCGAAGCGGCTTGAAGAGCTCACCAGGTCCATCGCGCAGTTTCACGCAAAAGCGCTGGATGAGATCGGTTCCCTCTATTATTCGCGCGAACAATACGACGATTTCTACATCGGTAAAGGCTCGTCGTACCCTGATGTCACCGGCTCCCTCGGCATTCTCTACGAACAAGCGAGCTCCCGGGGCACC
>DOWV01000025.1:3869-4785 GCA_003519375.1 Bacteroidota bacterium | reverse complement strand
GCAGGAATTATTATCTCCTGGACATTCTCCGCCGGCATCAGATCGATGTGTACGAACTCGGCAAATCGGTCCAGGCTGGTGGCAAAACGTTTGATCCCGCCTCATCCTATGTTGTTCCGATGAACCAGAAACAGTTCCGGCTCATCAACGCCCTCTTCGAAATACGCACAACGTTTACCGATAGCCTCTTCTATGATGTTTCTTCCTGGACGCTTCCGCTGGCATTCAATTTGCCGTATGCGGAGCTCAAAGCGCCGACACGGGATCTTCTGGGGAAAAAGGTCGATCGACCGATCTTCCCGAAAGGCGATCTTGTCACGGCTTCCAATCCCGTTGCGTATGCGTTCGAATGGAAGCCCTACTATGCGCCGCGTGCACTCTACCGCCTCCAGAAGGCCGGCATCAAAACCCGTGTGGCGACCAAGCAGTTTGAAGCAACAACCCCGAACGGCAAGCAACGATTCGATTACGGGGCGATCATGGTTCCTGTCGGTATTCAGCGCGACAAAGCGGAGCTTATCGCGAAGACATTCCAGACCATCGCGCAGGAAGATGGAATCCATTGTACCACCCTCTCGACCGGCATGAGCATCGAAGGTATCGATCTGGGAAGTTCATCGTTTGAGCCTCTCCAGATGCCGCGGGTCATGCTCGTGGTCGGGCAGGGAGTTTCCGCAACCGACATCGGCGAAGCCTGGCACCTTCTCGATCAGCGGTTTGCGATCGAGGTCAGCCTGATCGAGACGCAATCGATCGGCCGGGTCGAGCTGGGCCGGTATACCACCATCGTCATGGCGGACGGCTCGTATGCCTCCGTCGATTCAGCCGGCATGGCATCGTTGAGACGGTGGATTGAAAACGGCGGAACGCTGGTTGCGATGGAACAGGCGGCGGAGTGGGCGGTCAACAATCGTCT
>DOWV01000025.1:1278-3643 GCA_003519375.1 Bacteroidota bacterium | reverse complement strand
AGAGGAAACACCATCTTTATGGAGCCGTCAAGGAACCCGTACGCGACTCCTCTTGTCTACACTCGCTCTCCTCTGATGAGCGGTTACCTCCACCGTGATCTTGAGCCGCTGCTCAGAAACTCCGCATCGGTTGTTGTCAGCGGACTCCGTTCGGGACGTGTGATCCTGATGACGGACAACCCGAATTTCCGCGCTTTCTGGTTTGGAACCAACAAACTCTTTCTCAACGCAATTTTCTTCGGCTCGACTCTCCGCCAGGGATCTATGCGCATGGAAGAGTAATCCGGGGGCGCCCAGGCAACCAAAAGAACAGGTGGAAGGAGCGGTCTATGAACCGACGAATTGTGATTGGTTTTTTCGCGGTCTTGCTCGCGACGCAGACATTCGAAGGACTCATCAACTTCTTTGTACTCGGCCCGATCTATTCCCAGGGGGCCCACCTCTGGCGACCGATTGCCGAAGTAAAATTCTGGATGCTGCCGTTCACCGGATTGTTCTTTTCGTTCTTCTTCACCTTTATCTTCTCAAAGGGATACGAGAAGAGAGGCATCGGCGAAGGACTCAGATATGGATTCTACGTCGCCATGATGGTTTCTCTGCCTCACGCGTATGGCTCATACGCCCTCATGCAAATCCCGTACTCCGTGGCACTTCAATGGTTTGTCTTTGGCTCGGTGGAGTTTATCGTTGCGGGGATCATTCTCGCAATTGTCTTCAAAAGTGGTCAGACCACTCAGACAGATTGACAGGCCTATTGTCGTTTTTGGAAGACGGTACGGCGTCAAATCCAGGTGCCGTCTTCTTTTGAATCTGGTTTTCATTGCGTGAGCAGAGAGTTCTTGTTACCTTGAAGCCACATTTTTCCAGCCGTTCACTAACCGATCCATTTTCCAAGAGGTGCACGTATGCGACGAGTATTTTTCAGGTTCACCGTTCTGGCTCTCCTTTCGACGCTCATCCTGATTTCCGGTTGTTCGAGCGTCCAGGGAACGCGTCAGGAGGCTTCCTCCGCCCAGACTCTGGAGGGCGTCAAAGCCGGACAATTCGATACCGGCAAGATGTGGACATTCGATTTCCCGCCCAGTGACTACTTCAAGACGACCTACGGTTTCAATCCCGACAAAGCCTGGTTTGACAAAGCCCGCCTCTCGGCGCTGAGGCTTCCGGGCTGCACGTCTTCGTTTGTTTCGGAAGATGGTCTTGTCATGACGAATCACCACTGCGCCCGCGGCGCCCTGACGGCCGTTGCCAAAGAGGGTGAGAAGCTCTCGACCGATGGATTTTACGCCAAGACTCTCGAGGAAGAGCGTAAGTCACCCGTGACATTCGTCGACCAGCTCATCGCCATTGAAGACGTCACGGCTGAGGTGATGGCTGCATTCGACAGCGGCACGACGGACAGCGCAAAAGCAGCCAACCGTCAGGCAAAGACGGTCGAAATCATTCAGCGTTACGCGAAGAAGTTCAAGCAGGCCACAAGCGATTCGATGACCTTCAACGTCTACCCCTTCTACCAGGGCGGCCATTACTCGCTCTACGCTTTCAAGCGCTACACCGATGTGCGCCTCGTGTTTGCCCCTGAAGAACAAATTGCATTCTACGGCGGTGACCCGGATAATTTCACATATCCGCGTTATGATTTCGATGTCTCGTTTTTCCGTGTGTATGAGAACGGCAAACCGATCAAGACGCCGAACTACTTCCCCTTCAGCAAAAACGGCGCCTCGGAAAATGAGCCGGTGTTCGTTATCGGCAATCCGGGCCGGACGAGCCGTTTGAATACCTATGCTCAGCTCGAGACAGCGCGAGATCTTACATATCCCTTCAGCGTTGCAGCGTCCACGAGTCGTTTGAACGCCCTGAAGACCTACGTGGAAAAGAATCCTGACAAACGTTATGAAAACATGAACACGATTTTCGGGATTTCCAATAGTCTGAAGGTTTATATCGGGGTCCTCGGCGGTCTGAAGGATCCAGTGATGATGGCGAAGAAAGCTGACTTCGAGAAGAACTTCCGCTCAGCCGTCGTCAACAACCCGCAGTTGAAGGCAAAGTACGGTGATCCATGGGGTGAGATTGCAACGCTGGAGAAACAGCTTCAGACAATTCAGGGAGAGATCATCCCCCTCAATATCCGCAACTGGTCCTCAACGCTCGCGCTTGCAGCCGGACTCGTCGACTACGCTACCGGACAGATAGATTTCCGCGGCCGCACGGCCTCGAAGCCCTCGTGGCCGAGAAACTATGCCACCGAATCTGAGAAGTCTACATTGATCGATCAGCTGACGTATATGAAGAAAGCCCTCGGCGACAAGAACGAAGCGTTCAACAAGCTGATGGCAGGCCGCACACCCGAAGAGGCCGC
>DOWV01000025.1:753-1217 GCA_003519375.1 Bacteroidota bacterium | reverse complement strand
GCCGCGCTGATGAGCACTGCGGTGACCGGTACACAAGCGAAGTTCGAAGCCCTCGCCGACGCGCAGAAGGATGAGATTCTGAAGTCAACGGACCCGGTGCTTGAGTTCGCAAAACTGGCCATCGCCCGTTCCGGCGAGCTGCAGGCCAAAGCCCGTCCTCTCGCCACAAAGCAGCAACCGTACCTCCAGGCTCTCGGAAAAGCAATGTTCGATGTGTACGGCACGAGCATTCCGCCTGATGCAAGCTTCTCGCTGCGCATCGCCGACGGCTTCGTCAAGGGGTACGACTATAATGGCACGATCGCCCCGATCTTTACAACATTCTACGGCATGTATGACCGCTACTACTCGTTCGGCAAGAAGGAACCGTGGCAGCTTCCAGAGCGCTGGTCGAATCCGCCAGCCGATTTCAACATGAGCACCCCGTTGAACTTCGTCTCGACGAACGACATCATCGGCGGCAA
>DOWV01000025.1:0-415 GCA_003519375.1 Bacteroidota bacterium | reverse complement strand
TGCCTGCCGGCAGGCAGGCAAAGGCGCTAAGTCCCGCTCTTTGATTCCGCCCCTAAGCGGGATTCAGAGAGCGAACCGCAAAGAGGAAGAAGCAACCATCGATTCTTAGCGACTTTGTTTACCCCGATGTTCTTGGTCGGGGCGACTTGGCGAGAGACTGTCTTTTCTTCCAAAGTGTTTTTGAGATACGTTCCAGCCAAGATGCCCCGTACTCACCGTGCGGGGCATTTTCTTTTTCGGACAGAAATTCCTACTTTTTCATTTCAAGTGCTCAAAACATTCTCACGCAAAGACGCAAAGTAGAAGGGTTTCGAACTCCAGTCGATATGCTGTGATCCGGGATTGTCTCCATAGGTTTTGTTGAGATCAGCACTCATTTTCTTCATAGAACCACGAGAAACGCCTTTCGCGATGA
>DOWV01000321.1:23291-24461 GCA_003519375.1 Bacteroidota bacterium | reverse complement strand
GGCAGACCTTATGTTAAGCACGTAAGCCTCGTGCGCAAAATGTGTAGATTTGAGCATCACCCACAAATCTATACACAGCACAGCGAGGCTTACTATGGTACACCAACATACAATATTGGATTGGCTGGGTCAACATGTTTTTATTGCACTTGATGTCCATAAACGGAGCTGGGTCGTGGCGATAGTCACCGAGCAGACAGACTTTAAGACGTTCACACAGCCACCGGAAGTCAGACTTTTGGTCAGCTACTTGCACCGTCATTTTCCAGGTGCAACCTACCATTGCGTCTATGAGGCCGGATACTGTGGGTATTGGATCTGCGAACAACTCCGGGCTCATGGCATCGACTGCATCGTCATTAACCCTGCTGATGTCCCGACCACGGACAAGGAGAAGAAGCACAAGACGAACAAGGTCGACGCACGCAAACTTGCTCGCTCCTTGCGCAACGGCGAGCTTGTGCCACTGTACTTGCCCTCCCGTGTTGCATTGGAAGACCGAACGCTGGTCCGATCTCGGCAAATGTTCGTCTCGAAGCAAACACGATCCAAGAACCAGATCAAAGCGTTGTTGAGTTTCTACGGAATCACACTGCCTGAGGATATGACTGATCGTTACTGGTCTCGTCGCTATATCGCCTGGTTGGAGAGCCTCTCCTTGCAGTCCCCCAGCGGTACGATGACTCTCAAGACATTGCTCGAAGAGTTGGCGCATCTGCGCAAGAGCATTCTTGGGACGACGCGAGCTATTTGCCTCCTTGCTCGCACCGAAACGTACGCTTCGAACGTTGCTTATCTGACAACCATCTCGGGCATCAGCACCCTGGTCGCCATGATCTTGTTGACAGAGATCATCACGCTTGACCGCTTTCACTCTCTGGATCACTTGGCTTGCTTCGTCGGCCTGGTTCCCGGAGAGAGGTCCTCCGGTGATGAACGCACCATGACGGGGATGACTGAACGCAAAAACCGCCATTTGCGGTGGATCCTCACCGAATGTGCCTGGGTTGCCATCCGCTATGATGAGAGCTTAGCTCTTGACTTCAACACGCTTTGCCGACGAATGCCCAAGAACCAGGCCATCGTGCGCATTGCACGAAAGATCCTCAACAGGGTCCGTTTTGTTCTCAAACATCAACAGCCGTGCATCGTGTTAAAAGCAGCCTAAAA
>DOWV01000321.1:0-23178 GCA_003519375.1 Bacteroidota bacterium | reverse complement strand
TGTTGCGAACGCCGATCATATCGTTTGATACTCGTGGGTGTGCGCTTCTCCCCGCCTGCAGTTCTCACCTCGGTGAGATATCTGCTTCTGGCAGACTGCGCCCCACATTCATTCTTCCTGACAAAGGGTATGTAGCTCTCTCAAACAGAGATGTCTACTCATAAAAGGCTTCTGGAATGATCGACCGTTCCCAAAGGAGTATATCCTAAAAAATACCCGCACGAGACTTGACTGCTTACATAAAAGGCGGGGGGCATTCACCGAGCTCTCTCGTCTTTGTCCTCGGTGAATATCGATTAAAGAATATCGAATAATGAACGCCGAAGTTGATTGACCTCATTGAAGCAACGGTAGTATCCTGTAGCTGAAGCTGTAGTTCTGGTACGGCAGCCGGTACTGCTCAAGCGGCAGCGAATACCAGCTGTCGATGCCCGCCACGCCCATCTGCTGATAATCAATGTCGAGGTGAATGAACTCATCCGGCTTTAACTCCAGCGAGTGTGTTTGCTTCTTCGTTTCGCCGGGATAGAGTTGCTCGGGGCTGTACGGAAGCGCGTTGACGTTCAGCAGCCCATCGACAAATCTGATTTCAAATCCAGATCCGTCGCTTCGTCTAAGCCGTGCCCACCGCACATCGGTTTTGTTTCCGCTCTCCTGGGGTCTGACGTACGGATGATATTGACTCAGGATTGTTCCTTCATACAGCCCGACAAATGCCGAGCTTTTCCGATCCCAATATGACTCGTGCGGGCCGCGGCCATACCACTGAACAGCCGTAAAATCAGCAGGCAGCACCAGGTGGTTTCCGACTTTGAACAAGTTTGGATGTTTGCCCCGCAGTGCGATGAAGCTGTTATGGACGGTTATTGCGCCTCTTCCGTCGATCACGTATTCAGCCACGACAAGTGCATCGTTCTTCAGTAACGGTGTTTCGACGCGCACACTCACCAATCCGTCCGGATGTTTCTCGTCGCGATTGACAATCACCCGTTTCGCCCGCTCCGTTTTGCCCACATCCTTCCAGATTCCCATGGTCTTCTGAGATCCTGCGCCGAAATCGTTGTCATTGGGCGGGCGCCAGAAATTCGGCCGGGGTCCCTGCACCCATAGTTGTTTTCCCTTCACGACGTATGACTGAATGAGGCCGGTACCTTTGTTGAATTCAAGCGAGAAATTCCTGTTGCCGAGTAGCACTCGCTCTCCGGAATCGTCGATGGTGACAGACGTCCGGTCTGCAGCGAACGGTGCAGGCGGGGCTTGTCCGGCCACCGCAAATTCTTCCTTCGCCTGTTCGTGCCCTGCCGGAACAAGGCCTTCGGCGTTTTTCGTAACAAGGGAGAGCTGCAGGAAGTATTCAGATCCGGGGCGGGGGGATAAATTTAGTCCGAGATCAACGGCAACCGCTTTCCCGGGGAGCGCGTCAATTGATTGAATCGCTCCGCTTCGAACTTGTTTTCCGTTCTCAAGCAGCGTCCACCGTAATGAGTAGTTCGAGAGGTCGCGGAAGAAGAAGCCGTTCTTCACCTCCACGATGCCTTGCCGCTCGTCCAGTAACCGAAATTTGATGTTCTGATACATCTTCTTCATTTCGTACGCGTGGGGATTCGGTCGCCGGTCGGGCTGTACCAGGCCGTTACACAGGAAGTTGTTATCGCTGGGTGTTCCAGGCGGTCCCCAGTCCCCGCCGTATCCGTAGAACTTGACGCCGTTCTTCTCAAGCCAGACGCCCTGATCGACCCAATCCCATATAAATCCACCCTGAAGAGCCGGGTACGATTCGATGATATCCCAGTACTCTTTGAAATTCCCCAATGTGTTTCCCATCGCGTGGGCGTACTCGCACATGATCAACGGTCGCGTGGGGTTCGACAATGAATACTGGATGAGCGAATTCGGATGCGGGTACATCGGGCAATAGACATCGGTGTTCCACTCAAGCCCTGCCCGCTCATATTGAACGGGCCGGGTTCCGTCATAGTTCTTGATCCACTTAAAGCACTCGTAGAAATTCAACCCGTTGCCTGCCTCGTTTCCGAGCGACCATGTAACGATCGATGGATGATTCTTGTCCCGGATCACCATCCGGCTTGCACGTTCGAGGTGTGCTTTGAGCCAGAGGGGATTGTTGCCGAGCGTCCTGTTAAGATCGTAGCCCATTCCGTGCGATTCGATGTTTGCCTCATCGATCACATAGATCCCATATTGGTCGCAGAGATCGTACCAAAGAGGATTGTTCGGATAATGACAGGTGCGCACCGCATTCACGTTGAACATTTTCATCAGCCGTATGTCGTTTTCCATCTGTTCCCGGCTGAGAACGTGTATGGTTTCAGGATTATGCTCGTGACGGTTGACGCCTTTCATGAAGACCCTTTTTCCGTTGATAAGGAAATTTGGTCCTTTGATCTCGACTGTGCGGAAGCCGATTTTCTTCAAAATCGCCTCCTGCACTGTTCCTTTTCCGTCCCGAAGTTCGATGTCGAGGGTGTAGAGGTGGGGGATTTCTGCAGACCATTGATGTACCGATGGAAGGCGATCGGAAATATGAATCTCGGATGTCAATGATTTGCCATCGATGGCTGGAAATGTCTTCGTTTTACTCATCACTTCTTTGCCGGCTGCATCGTGCAGCGTGATAGTACAGGAAAAGTCCGCTGCTGATCCACCGGTCGCGGACTTCAATTCGGCGTCAAAGCCCAGGATTCCATCTTTGTAATGATCGTCCAGAACAGAAACGATCCGGATGTCGTACAGGTGCGTTTTCGGCCGGGCATACAGAAAGACATCGCGCTCTATTCCGGAAACCCGCCAGAAGTCCTGACACTCAAGGTAGGAGGCGTCGCTCCACCGATAGACTTCCAGTGCGACGAGGTTCTCCCCTTTCTTGATGAATGTTGTGATATCAAACTCTGCTTCGAGTTTGCTATCCTCGCTGTAACCGACCTTTTGCCCGTTCACCCAGATATAGAAAACGGATTTAACGCCTCCCAAATGAATATAGACCTGCATTCCGTCCCAATTTGACGGGAGCGTAAAGGTTTTTCGGTAGCTGCCAACAGGATTGAGAGAATCGGGGATATCCGGCGGCTGAGGATTCGAGGGACTGAACTCATACGGAAGATTGACATAGATCGGAACACCATAGCCCTTGAATTCCCAGTTCGATGGCACGGGAAATTGCGACCACCGGGAATCGTCATAGCCCGGCTGGAAGAAATCTTTCGGCCGCTTGTCCGGATGATCGACCCAGGAGAATTTCCACATTCCGTTGAGTGAAAGGAACCGCGCGGAGCTTGCTCGATTTTCTTCCCGGGCTGCTTTCATGGACTCGAACGGAAAATACGATGCGCGCATCGGCAATCGATTGATGGAAACCACCTCGGGATCTTCCCAGTCCGGCTGAAGTGTCTGGGCAAGGGAGAGGGAGGCGAACGCGCAGAGAGAAAGGGCAACAAGGAGTTTCTTCATGGCTTTTCCTGGCTGAGAACGAAGGATGTACGAATCGGGGTGTGTGATCGGTGGAGGAATGTAGCCAGAAGGGGGATGGGATGCAAGAAGGCTGGAAGAAGGTTTCCTTCATCTTGGAATAATCATGGATGAAGGAAACCTTCGACCGAATTCATTTAACCAACCCAAGTTTTTTCTCTGCCTGCCTGCCAGCCTCTTCGACGCTGACGTGTTTCCGGTCGAGGCGTCCATATCGCTGGGTTGGAACAGTGCCTACGGGATTGTGTCTGTACGTGTCCACGCCGCGGCAGAGATAGGTTTTGAAATGTGGATTCACGGAGAGATCACATTTTACGATCGTGCTTGAATAGCGGATGGTGAGCCCTGCGCGCCGCCGGTCGGACTGATTGGCAGGCGAGCCGTGCACCAGCTTGTCGTCGTGAATGGAAATCTGTCCTGCCTTCAGATTGAACGACACTGCCATGTCTTCCCGGTACTGCCCCTGCTCGCATTCGAGCGTGAGAACAGAATCGGTGTCCGACGATCGGGAATGCTTCAACAATCCCGCCTTGTGCGATCCTGGAATAACCCGCATCGCCGCGTTTTGTTCATCGACGTCTTCAAGGGCAAGCCATACCGTCGCTGAGATTTTTGGCTCGACCGGCCAGTAATACGTGTCCTGATGCCAGCCGACTGTTGAGTTGCTGCGCGGCGGCTTGATGAAGAAATTCGAACCCCAGAGATAGAAATCAGGTCCGAGAATATCTTCGACATAATCGAGGATCGCGTCGTTCATACAGATATCATAGAGAAATCGGCTCGATTCATGCCACTCCCGGATTTCCTTGGAATCTTCTCCCGGGCGGAGAAGTTTCATGAGCTCCTCCAATCCATCGTTCAACTCTCGAACCCCCTGCGGACCCAGCACCGGCGGCAAGCCCAGGATATACCCGTTTGTTTCATAGAATTTCTTCTGCACGGCTGTGAGTCGCTTGCTCATGACACGATTTCCCTTTCTGTTCTAATAGCAAACACGGCTCAAGGTGCAATAGTTCATCGGCATCCTTCCGGGAATCCCAGACCGGCTTTGCAACCTCGCTGATTGACACTTAATGGCAGTTCGTTTCAGAACAGTCGGTTGTTCGGAAACGAACACAACACCCCCCTCTCTCCTCATTTAAGCGCCAGTGCTGCACTTTTTACGCGGCCCGCAAATTGACGCTAATACACCGAATCTACTTCGCCGATGGCCGGCGCTCATTAAGCACAATTGATAAGGGAGACAGACAGTGCGGGGAAGTTCGAAACTTTGTAGCGGAGTGGCGGCGGTTCTGGTCCTCGCATTTACTGCGCAGAGCGCCAAGGCAGAAAACAGGCTGCTGCTCAAAAAGCAGCTGGACAAGGTGCTGGCGATCGAGCTTCGGAACGATGATCCGATAGCAGGTTTTCAGTTCTCGGTAAACGCTCGCGGCGGCCTCACGTTCGGATCTTTCGAGGGTGGTGTTCGCACTGCAGCGGCAGGGCTCCTTATCTATCAATTCTCGCAGGATGATTCCACGCTCAACGTGCTTGTCCTCGCGCCCCCCCACCTGGCCCTGTCCGCCGGCGAGGGGATTCTGGGCACAATCTCTTTCACATTGAATGAAAAGACAGGTTCAGATACGAATTATGTATTTCTGAGCCGGGTCGTGCTCTGCAACGCTGACGCGGAGTACGTCGATGTGACCACCACTGAATTGAAGTGGACCAATCCTGTTGGCGCTCGCGGGCCCTCCTCCTTCGTGCTGGAACGTAATTTTCCGAATCCTTTCAATCCATCTACCACGATCTCATACAGCCTTGATGCACCTGCGAAGGTTCAGCTGGTCGTCTTTGACTTGGCGGGCCGCCAAATCGCAACGTTGGTCGACCAATTTCAATCGGCGGGCAGGTACGCCGTACGATGGAACGCCGCCGAACGGTCCAACCTGACGCTTGCGTCGGGCATATACTTTGTGCGTCTGCACGTGGGCAGCGAAGTAGCCGTCCAGAAGGTGATTCTGGCTAAGTAACGGATCACGTATGGTCGCTTTTTGCCGGAACTTATCTCAAGAACGCTTTCATAAGATGGGAATTTTTGAGATGGATGCCAGACTACCGGATTTGAATTGGAATGTCGCGGGTGGGGAAAACGGCTAAAGGGGTAAAAGGGAAAAGGGAAAAGGGAAAAGGGTCTTTTGCGGATCGAGCGGACAGAGTCGAAGCGGTTTGGAAATTTTCTGTCAGCGAACGAAGCAATACCAAAGCGCGGCGGACATCATTCCTTCGACACTCCCAAGGATGGACTCCTTCACTTCCGAAAGTGAGGCGACCCGTTTATTGGCAGCGTCGTAGATTACCGAGCCTCGCAAGCTCATCATTTTTCTGTCTTCGGCGTCAAAAAGGACATTTCCCTTGATGAAACCCACCCTCTGATTATCGCGGTCGAAAAGGCTCTCTCCCCTTACTTTCGCTACAAGCTGATGATGTGCATTATAAAGCGCTGAACCCGACATCCGATGCTTACCCATGCTCAACCTCTACCTTCTCCGGGCCCACGCGAGGCAGGCCGGCTCTACGTTCAATGTAGACCTCCATCTGCTCAATAGCAAACCACCGGCTCTCGATCGTTAACGTGTGTGCGTCGACGGTTGGACCGGTCCGCACCTCCTCGTGCTGATTGTTCTCCGACAATCGCTAGCGTCGTTTTATCGTTCGGCGTGTTGGGATGGCCGACATTGGATTCTCCGGCCAGGGATGTTTCGGGTACCGCGCGCGCAGTTGTTTTCTGATCTCGGGATAGACGTTTTGCCAGAAGCTTCGAAGATCTTGTGTGACGGCGAGCGGCCTCGCGGCCGGAGAAAGCAGCTGTATGGTGACGGGGATTTTTCCTCCTCCCACTCGCGGTGTTTCAACAAGTCCAAACAATTCCTGTAATTTCACCGAGAGCGACGGATGGCCGGACTGTGTGTAATCGAGGGCGATGCGCGATCCGCTCGGCACCTGCAAATGAGAAGGGGCAAGGCGGTCGAGATCGCGAAGCTGTTGCAAAGTGAGCAGCGAGCGAAGGATCTCAAAAAGATTGAGCCACTGCAGTTGTTCGAGTTTCCAGATGCCTTCGACAAACGGTGTGAGCCACTGTTCCGGCGAGTTCGAGAGTGCTTCATCAGAAAGGTCGGGCAGACCGGACAAATCGGGTGCGGCTCTTCGAGCCCATTGCACGCGCGCCCGAAAACGCTCAGTTTCCTTTTCCCACGGCAAGCAGTGAAGACCGGTGCGGCGTATCCCGTCTATCAATGCCCGTGATATTTCTTCTCCCTCGGGTTCCAGCGGCTGCTCATCAAGGATGACGGCCCCCAGTTTCCGGAGACGCCGGGCTTTCACTTTGGCGTCCGCGATGCTCCAGGTAACTTCTTTTTCGGTGGTAATCTCCGGTTCAAAGGCCGTCTCCAGCTCGCTCTTGGTGACCGGCGCCGCCAGATAGATCCTTGCATCACCGCCGCCAGCATCGACGTCGGCAATCGTCAAAAACTCGCTACGTGCAAGCTGACTTCCTGCCGGCAGCACTGCGACCGTTCCGCCTGACAACTGGTAGGATCCGGACCGTTCAGCTCGTCTTCGGGCAATTCGCTCGGGATAAGCAAGCGCAAGCAGAAGGCCTGTGTTAGACGTGTCGCCTCCCTCGCCCCGAATTTCCATCATCTCCATCAATCGCTTGCGCTGAGAAGCCACGCGGTCGCTCACGCCCGACGTCATTCCTTTTCCCCGCCGAAACTCTTCGATGCGCGAGGCCAGGTTTGCATCCTGATTGGGTCCGCCCCCCAGGACCTCCCGCTCTTCAAGCAATGCTGCAAGCTCGCACGCGCCCGCACCTTGTCCAAGGTCTTTGCCTCTAAGAATCATATGGGCAAGCCGCGGATGTATGGGTAAACCCGCCATCAGGCGGCCATGAGATGTCAGAACTCCATCGTCTCGTGTAGCCCCAAGATTCCGCAGTACCATTTGTGCCTGCGCCAGGTGCGCCTCCGCTGGTGGATCGAGAAACGCAAGCCCTTTGCCCGCAGGATCCCCCCATTGCGCCAGATCCAGGGCCACGTGTGCAAGATCGGACGTGCGAATTTCAGGCACCGGATATTGGGGAAGATTGGCGTGTTCACTCTCGGTCCAAAGCCGGTAGCATGTTCCCGGAGCCTGCCTCCCCGCGCGCCCGCAGCGCTGATCCGCAACCGCATGAGAAACAGGTATTGTGACAAGTCCCGACATTCCGCGTCGTGGATCAAACCGCGCGGCCCGAGCGAGTCCCGAGTCGACCACAATCCGAACCTCGTCGATCGTCAGACTTGTCTCGGCGATGCTCGTTGAAAGAATCACTTTCCGTTTTCCTGCCGGCGCGGGGCCAAGCGCCGCTTCCTGAACAGCCGGCGACAAATCGCCGTGCAGCATGTGCACAGTTATATCTTCCAGCGATTGGGACAGCAGTTTCTCCTCGACGCGCCGGATTTCGCGCATTCCCGGAAGGAAGACGAGAACATCCCCTTCTCCGGAAGCAAGTGCGCGCACGACCGCGTCGGTTACTCTCACCTCGAGCGGTTTATCCGACGTAAACCCGGCGTATTTTGTCTCCACGGGAAAAGCTCTGCCGTCGCTCTTGATGACCGGCGCATCGCCGAGCAACTTCGCGACACCCACACCATCGAGCGTTGCAGACATCACCAACACGCGCAGGTCGCTGCGCAGGTGTTTCTGCACATCAAGTGTGAACGCGAGGCCAAGATCGGCATGAATGCTCCGCTCATGAAACTCGTCGAAGATAACAAGTCCGATTCCCGGAAGTTCAGGATTTGCATGCAGCATACGCGTCAGGATCCCCTCCGTCACAACCTCCACGCGGGTCCGATTGCCGACCGCGGCATCACCGCGAATACGGTAGCCAACGGTTTGACCAACCCGCTCTGCCAGCATTTGCGACATATAGGCTGCTGCCCGTCGTGCCGCAAGACGCCGTGGCTCCAACATCACGATTTTTGCTCCCCGCAACCATGGGGAATCAAGTATCGCAAGCGGTATGCGCGTTGTCTTACCCGCGCCGGGGGGAGCGCTCAACACCGCGCACCGCGACGCTGCAAGGGCTCCGTTCAGCGCGGGGAGAATTTCTTCAACGGGGAATTGCCATATCGGTTGGTTCATATCTGTCCGAGAATATGCGAAATGATGGGAAAGTATCAAATGAGCCATCAGCGTTCAGCAGTCAGCGATCAGCCGATAGGGCTTGTCTGTTAGCTGCCAACCGCTTGCTGCCGTCTCCCGATTTGTCTTTTTGCCCGGAATTCGCCTTTTTAACCATGAGACCATCCTGATCGTATCATCCACAGTGAGAGAATCCGTGAGCGATATCTTAGAGCCGCCGGGCGAACACCATGACGATGTTGTGGCGGGTTCACAACGCGGTGATCTTGCCGCTTTTGAGCGGCTCGTCCGAACGTATCAACCGTTCGCTTTTTCTCTCGCAATGAAATTTCTCTGTGATCAAGCCGAGGCGGCAGATGTCGTTCAGGAATCGTTTATCCGGGTTTGGAAGCATATCGATCGGTACGATCCCGGCCGGAAATTTACCACGTGGCTTTACAGGATCGTTGCGAACCTTTGTATCGACCGGATCCGTTCTCTTCAGCGGAGCCAGCGGATCTTCTCGTCCCGCAATCAAGAGACAACCCTGGAGGATCTCCCGGATGAACGCAACTGGGAAACAATGCGCTCACATCAACAGCTGGCGGAGATCATCCGAACGCTTTCAAGACGGCTTTCTGAGACGCAGCGCCTCGTGTTCACCCTGCGTGATCTTGAGGATCTCAGCGTTGACGAAGTGGCCGATATCACCGGACTCTCGATTGGCAGCATAAAGACAAATTTGCACTATGCACGGAAATCCATCCGGGAAACGCTGATCCGAAAGTATGGCGTTGTGAGGAGCGACCTATGAGCTGCGAACGCTATCAACAACTTCTTCATCTTAACCGACCGGGCGAGATCTCCGCGGTGGACGCAGACGATCTCCGTCAACATCTCGCACACTGTGAGTCTTGCTCTCTCGAATGGCGCCGGGTCCAGCGTGCCGACAAGTTTCTTGAACCCCTGAGATCTTTTTCTCCGACGCCGCCCGGTCCGGAGATGCTTACGGCCGATATCATGCGGCGGGTTCGGGATACGGCATCCACAGGGTCGCAGCGGAGCATCATAGACCGTATACTGGATATATTCCTTGTTCCCGGTGTTCGGTATTCCGCGGTGGCCGCGATTTCTGTTGTGATCATGAGCCTTGTCGCGCAATCGCTCTTTCTGCTTGATGATATTTCGAGCCTGGAGAACCGGATGGTCTCTGCGTCAATCCGGCGCGCCGCAGCAGTCTATACTGCGCGCTCCGAGACGCTTCGCAGGGTTGCGGAATCAGAGCAGGCACAGCCGATCGTTCGCAACCTCCCGCTTACGGTTAACGGCGGTTACATCCGGGCGCAGGGCCGGCGAATAGACGATTTCTTGTCCGACGGCAGCCTGCGAAAACTCCCTGCAATTATTGGCTCATCGGCACTGCGTGTCGACCCGAAGACGCTGGAGAAGATTATCGGCGAGATCAGGGCAACCTTAGAGCTTACCTTTCATGCCGGATAAAAAGGAGTGTTACTATGAAAATCAATAAGGCTTCAACCTCCACGGTGATCTGCTGTCTCGGCTTCCTTTTGATCGGCGGGTGCCTGGACATCAACACGACAAGCGAAGTGAAGAGTGACGGGACTATTGTCCGCACCATTACGTTCACGGGGGATTCTTCTGAGGTCTACGCCGGAAACCTCCCCGTGGAACTTGACTCTCTCTGGAGCAAGAGTACCGTAAAAACAAGCGAGAGAAAATACACTCTCACGGCAACCCGGACATTCCGGAGCGTCGATGAGATGAATAAGACGGTGGCGGGTCGGGTCGGCAAGACCCTTCAATACAGGATCGCTTTCGACAGATCCTTCCGGTGGTTTTTTACAGTGTACCGGTACGAGGAGACAAATCTTCCGTTCGCGCAATTCACATCAATTCCGGTGACGGGTTATCTTTCTAAAGAAGAGATAGAGTGGTTCAAAACGAAAATTCTGAATGACGAGCTTGAGAAGGGAAAGATGACTCTTGAAGATAGCTTGAAGTCCGAGCAGATTAAGCCCCGCGCGGAGGAGTGGATCTCGCGGAACCGCTTTGAGCCATTTTTCCTGGCATTTCGCTCCGGGGTTGCTGCACTGAACGATCCAGCGCTCTCAACTGCCACTGTTGAATCGCTGAAAGATACGCTGTATCTGCATTCGGCAGAAGCGATCGACGCGAACAAACTCGACACGCTACACATGATTTTCAGACATGTTTTGAAAACCCCCGCGGCAGAAAAGGCATGGCAGGCCAGTGCGCCTGCCATTGACGAGATCAAGCGCAAGATGGAATTTGAACAGTCGGTCGGCTCTCATAACTACGTCACGTCTGTGATCATGCCGGGCTTGATCACGGGATCAAATGCCCGAAAGCTTGAGGCCAACAAAGCCACGTGGCAGGAGTACCTGGGATTGTCCTCGTACTTCGAATACACAATGTGGGTGGAATCGAGGCAGGTGAATTGGTGGGCGGTGATCGTCGCTGTCGTTGTCATCTTTTTGCTGGCAGCGGCCCTTGTGTTTTCTGCCCTGCGGCGGCGCCGGGCATCATGATTCTTTAGCTGTGCATCGCTCTCCCAGCACAACATCCTCGTGCTCGGTGAAAACATGTCGCGACGACCATCGAGCATCATTTTGCGTCAGATTCTTCCGTCGAGACTCCCTTGAGTTGATCTTCTTCTCATATTCCCCTATGTTCACGAGGAAATTGACCTCGCCACGAAATGTGACCCCATGACTGTTTGCGGGAGAGGAAGCCGCTGTGGAGATCGCCGTCATCATAGGTATCATCGGAATCCTGATTTTCCTTTCTCATCTTCTCTCTGAAATTTTCCGTCGCACAAAAATCCCCGATGTTCTTTCGCTGTTCCTGCTCGGCCTAGTGGTTGGGCCGGTGTTTAGACTTGTCACGCCAGCCGATTTTGGTGCGGTGGGTCCTGTTTTCACCAGTGTCACCCTCGTGATAATTCTCTTTGAGAGCGGCGTTGGCCTGCGCATAAACAACTTGCTGAAGACAATGCGCCCCTCTTTGATACTCACCGTGGTGAATTTTGTCGCGACGGTGATTCTCGTCGGCGGCACCGTATGGGCGTTTGGAGAGATTGGACTGAAACGTTCGTTCATGTTGGGTGCGATCGTCGGAGGAACCTCGTCTGCGGTCGTCATCCCGCTGGTAGCGCAGTTGAGAATCCGGGATGAGTCTAGAGCCATTTTGGTGCTTGAATCTGCCTTGAGCGATGTCCTTTGCATTGTGTTCGCACTCGCTTTTCTCGCGGCTTACAAAATCGGCGACTTGCGCGTTGGCGCATTGGTGGGTCAAATTCTTTCCTCTTTCCTGCTTGCCGGTATAATCGGTGGTGTTGCGGCTTTTCTATGGTCGATTTTGCTTAACAGAATCAGAGCTTTTAGAAATTCGCTCTTCACAACCCCTGCGTTTGTATTTGTGGTTTTTGCTTTGACGGAGGTGCTTGGATTCAGCGGCGCTATTGCCGCGTTGACCTTTGGCGTCGCTCTCGGCAACGCCGGGTTCCTGCGCTTCCCCATTCTCAAGCGGTATACGCTTCCAGAACCGCTCGCACCAAATGACACCGAGAAAGCGTTCTTCTCTGAGATCGTGTTCCTCTTCAAGACGTTTTTCTTCGTGTACATCGGACTGTCGATCCAGTTTGGCAATTTTCTCTGGTTGTGTCTGGGAGTAGATATAACGCTGTTGATTTTCATTTTGCGTATTGCTGTTGTACGCTTCTCCCTTCAGGGTGCCGCACCCCCAGCTGATCTCGCGACGATGGCGGCAATTGTACCGAAGGGCCTGGCAGCTGCTGTCCTTGCGTCTCTGGCACTTCAAGAGAATATTCCCGGGGGCGAGTTCATTCAGAACATAACCTATGTCGTGATTCTTTTCAGCATCATTGGTACATCGGCTCTCGTTTTTTTGATCGATCGCCTACCCGCGTCGAGTTTGTACATCCGTCTTGTGTCACCCACCTCTGCAGCTCAACAGGACAACATCAAAAGCTCCGACCCGGTAAGTGAGTAACATTCTCGCAATCTGAATTTCGGTTGTAGACTCTCCACGTTTGCAGCGCCGGGCGATTCTCCTTGCATATTTCCACTGAGATATGTATGGTGTAGATGGAACAAGAATCAATGTTCAATCGAATCCAACATACTATTGTTGGCCTTCTGCTGACCAGCTATCTCTTCGTTGGTGCACTTGCCCATCTTGAGCCGATGGGAAGGCTGTTCCAGTACGATTCGAAACCGCAAAAAGTCGATGAACGAAAGCCGGCAACGCCGAGTCCGGAGATGGTTTATTGGACACAGTATAAACACATACCCTCGTTCACCAAGATTGTTTCGTTCTCTCCCGCATTTGTGGCAGCGTGTGAGCCTCCTCCACTGGAGCGGTTTTTCTCCCTGCTCGCTCTCAAGAACACAGAAGCCGATCCTTTTCTTTTCACCGCTTGTACCTCTTCCCGGGCTCCACCTCTCGCTATTTTGACAGCCTGATTCAACAGTCAAGGCAACTTAGAGCACATGACGGCGCCGGTTTACGGCGTGTCTGCCATACCTTTCAGCGCGACCATTCAACGGAGTCATCAGCGGGGTGACGCCCCGTTTCTTATGCTCTGACGATCCCACGCAGGGAACCTGTCTGCAGTTGATTCGCAGGTACTATCGAGAGGAGCTTTTGTCATGAATCGCAAAAACAAACTATTTCTCTTTGCCCTTGTCTTTCCACTTACTTTTTTCATCGGCGTGATCGTGAGCCTCACTATCGGTTTGCGGGGAGACGAGAATGTTCAAATTGACTGGCTGATTGTTTTCGTTGTCGCTATTGTCACGGATTTTTTTATTACCTGGTGGCATATTCGCGACGAAGAACGCCACAAGGGCGCTTCCTAGAAGCCCCCGCGATTGTCGCTCACTGCAGGGGATCGTCTGGTCTCATTCGGTATGGCCGCACGAGTACGAACGCTTTCGGCCCACGAAAATTACTGTCGGATTCGGATCGGCTTTGATTTCCAGGTCTCTGCTGCATTGGTTCTAGGAAAACAGATAGGCATCACTTTGTTTTCATGGGGAGCTGTGCGCTCCGGTCTCGCAGCCCTTCCCTCGTCTGTCACGTGGCGACATATCTATGGGGTGAGTTGGCTTGGCGGCATTGGTTTCACAATGTCTTTGTTTATCGCCGGACTCGCGTTCGTGTCTTCGCAGCTGATGGATTTTTCTAAGATGGGCATCTATCGCAGGCTCGCTGGCAGGCGGCACAGGCGGCGTCGCCATATTGTGGGGTGCAACCCGGTCGACGCATCGCAAAAAAGCAAGACATGAGCAATAATTTGGTTATCTTCAATTGCGAATTCCTTGCCGAGCGGTTGGTGAAAGCATGTTCTTGGATTGTGAGGCCCCGCTGCGGTTTTGAGCACTCGGGCACTTGAAAGGTCACCGACAATGAAGATTACTGTTCGCCTCATTGTTTCGCTCGTTCTAGCTGCTGCTCTTGTGGCCGCCGTGTCTTCCTACATTCAGGTTGAGGAAGAGGGAGGCCGCATGACGCATGAATTGGACGTGCGGGCAGCGGTGATAGCGGATGGTCTGCAGGAATCAATCCGGGTCTTGCTCCAGGCTAATTCCCCGGTAAGACTCAAACGGCTTGTCGACCGCTTTGGGAACCGCGAACGCCTGGTTGGTATTGCGGTATTCGATAGTGGCGGTGCTAATATCGCCGTCAGTACGGGCTTCCCCCCCTCCTTTCTCGAATCAGCGGGGCCGGTTTGGGAAGCTATGGCGCGAGACGAGAAGATCTCCGCCTATGCTGCACAGGATGGCGGTCGAAAGCACTTGTATGGCGTTCCCATCCATATCGAGGGAAGGGTGCTCGGAGGACTCCTCGTATTACATGACGCCTCCTATATCGAGGCCCGGCTTGACGAGATCTGGCAGAGAAACTTCATTCGACTCCTCACGAATTCCTTCTTCATTATCCTCATCACGGTGCTTGTCGTCCGGTGGAGCATTACCGGACCCATTGCGCGCGTGGCCCAATGGATGAGGGGGCTCAGGACGGGTAGGTCCAGCCAGATTGTCTCGTTGCCGCGTGGAGATATTCTTGAACCTCTCGCGGCTGAGGTGACCCTTCTTGCCAAGAGCCTTGCTGTGGCACGCGCGGCGGCAGAGGAAGAAGCCCGTCTTCGCGTCGAGTCCGGCTCTCTCTGGACCGCCGAACGACTGAAGGAACACGTACGGCAGGAGCTCGGCGGAAAGAGTCTCTTCCTTGTGTCGAATCGGGAGCCTTATATGCACGTCCGCCAGGGCGGGATTGTTGAATGCATCGTCCCTGCCGGCGGGCTTGTGACGGCTCTCGATCCGATCCTTCAGGCCTGCGGAGGAGTCTGGATTGCTCATGGCAGCGGCGATTCTGATCGTGAAACCTGCGACATCAAGGGACGCCTCCCGGTGCCACCCGACGATCCACACTATACTCTGCGCCGTGTTTTCATTACCAAAGAAGAGGAGGAGGGGTACTATTACGGGTTTTCAAACGAGGGTCTTTGGCCGCTGTGTCATATCACCCATACGAGACCGCTGTTCCGTCTGCAGGATTGGGTAAGTTACCAGAGGGTCAACGAAGAATTCGCGGAGGTCGTTCTCGAGGAAATTGCAGACGAAGACAACCCTCTCGTGCTGGTCCAAGATTATCACTTTGCGCTCCTTCCCCTTCTTATCAAGTCAAAGAGACCCGATGCCAGAGTCGCAATCTTCTGGCACATCCCCTGGCCAAATCCGGAGGTTTTTGGAATTTGTCCATGGAAACAAGAAATCCTGCTTGGATTGCTCGGGGCCGATCTCATTGGTTTCCACATTCAGTTTCACTCGAACAATTTTCTGGAAACGGTGGATCGTTTCCTGGAATCCAAAATCAACTGGGACCAGTTCACCGTTGAACGCAAAGGCGCCACAACGGCAGTTAAACCGTTCCCCATAAGCGTCGCATTTCCCTCGCCCGATCTGGCCCTTAGCTCTACGGCCGAAAATCGACGCAAAGAGCGGGAGATGGTCACCAAAATGGTCGGTATGCCCATTCAGCACCTTGCCGTCGGTGTTGATCGAATTGACTACACCAAGGGTATCATAGAGCGGTTCAAGGCTGTGGAGAGGTTTTTGGAAAAGCACCCCGAATATATCGGACAGTTTACCTTCGCTGAGCTGGGCGCACCAAGCCGCACGCACATCAAGAGATACCACGACCTTATGGCGGAGGTCGAGGAAACTGTTGACAAGATCAACTGGCGTTATCATGTAAAAGACTGGAAGCCGATCGTTTTTCTCAAAGCCCACCATGGCCATCAGACCATCAATCCCTTCTACCGAATGGCTAACGTATGTATGGTGACATCGCTCCATGATGGAATGAATCTGGTCGCGAAGGAATTCATTGCCTCGAGAGATGATGAAGACGGTACGTTGATCCTCAGCCAGTTCACGGGAGCCTCTCGAGAGCTCCAGGATGCAATTATTGTCAATCCTTATGATGTGGAAGAAATGGCTGATGCTATCTATACGGCATTAACGATGTCTGCGGCAGAGCGCAAAGATCGAATGCAGCGGATGCGGAATGTCGTCAAAGAAAGGAATGTCTACCGGTGGGCTGGTAACATCGTCTCGACACTTTCACAGGTAAGAATTCCACGACAGACCAGCGAGCCCCTTCGGGAGGAATTGTGACTCCTCGGTATGCCTTCGACGCGACGCACGCCCTTCGCGGCTCTCTCCTGCGGAAACTTCTGCCTTGTCGCCGAATTATTTTGCTTTCCGATTTCGACGGAACTCTCGCCCCCATACGACCGACACCGGCGGAAGCCCGAATGCCCGCCAGGACGAGGAAACTCCTCTATTTGCTATCGAATCATCCAAGCATCACCGTGGGTATTGTGACGGGAAGATCGCTGCCTGATATTCGGCGAAAGGTAGGGAAGAGTCATATGCTGCTTGTTGCAAATCACGGGTTTGAGATTTTTTTCGATCGCCTGAGTTGGGTACACCCATGGGCAGAACGCGCGGTGCCTTTACTCCGCCAACTCGCGCTCAGATTGAGAAAACAATTGAGACCATTTTCCGGTGTGTTGGTTGAGAATAAGCGGTACACCCTTTCCGTCCATTACAGATCAGTCCCCAAAAGGGATGTTCGAAGGATGAGGGAAGTGGTGCTCGATTTCTTGCTCCCCTTCTGGAAGGACTTCAGAATCACCGAGGGAAAGAAAGTCGTGGAGCTGAGACCAAACGTGCCATGGGACAAAGGTACGGCGATTCAACGGGTACTGACCTTGCTCAAACGGGAGAAGCATGGATGCGTGATCTATATTGGCGACGACACAACGGATGAAGATGCTTTTGAAACCTTGCGGGGAGGCGGCATTACGGTTGTGGTGGGAAGGAAAAAGCAATCGCGCGCTGCTTACTGGGTCAGAGATCCGGCAGAGGTCTGGGAATTCCTCGCCGCTCTTGCCATCACACTGGCTGAAAGGAGCAAGCCATGACTCTTCAGGCCAAAGAGCCGTTTCACTTCTACACCAGGCAGACACTCACTTACTTAACGGGCCGACGTGCATCGACGCTCGGCGAACTCCTGAGCGGTATCAAGGAAGCCTCCGAGGCATCCATCTACCATCACACACACCATTTTCTTGCCCAGCATGAGTTTCTTTCCCCGGAGCCCCCAAACGACTTTGCCTACTGGATCACGAATATCTTGCAGGACCGGCTCCTTGGCGAGGAGGTCGCAAGCATCGACCTGCGGGAATACGCTTCGCTGGAAGCGATTCGTTCGGCGACCGTTGATGTCATCGAGCGGGGTCAGCCAAGTGCCGGCAAGCGGCTGGATCGTCATGCGCCCGCGGGCGAAGAATTCCATTTCATGGAGGCAAAATCATTCGTCTTCCCCACCAGGCACGTTGCCCGAAGCCTCGAAGAGTTCAGAGACTGTCTTCAGCAGGTTTCCATCTTCTCGATCTATTTTCATGTGTTTGAAGCAAGACTACGCGAGGGGAACTCTGATTTCTCTCTCTGGCTCTCCACCTCACTTCAGGAAGAAGAACTGGCAAAGGAGTTCCTGCAATTCGATCCTTACACGCAGACGCTGGAGAACCTCAGGCTTACACTCATTCGTCTCGTCGAAGCGCGTCTTCAGAAAGGATAACGCATGGCACACCTGAACGATTACAGAGAATTTGCAGGCGCTGACGTCATCGACGAACTCGCGCTGAGTGCAGAACGCCTGTCGGGCGTGTCCATCCAAAACATCAACTCCACCGCTGTCGGGGGCGGGGTCGCTGAAATCCTGATGCGCATGGTTCCCTTGCTGCAAGAACTGGGTGTGAACGCTCTCTGGGATGTTATCAAGGGCGGTGAACAGTTCTTCGAAGTTACGAAGAAAATGCACAATGCCCTTCACGGGCAGCCGGTTCAGTTCTCACAGGACGAGATTGATCTTTTCCTTGCCACAAACGAAACCAACGCGCGCGAACTGAATCTTCACGGCGATATCATCTTTATTCACGATCCGCAACCATGTGCGCTTATCCAGAGGAAGTCCGAGCTTGGAAACAAGTGGCTCTGGCGATGTCATATCGACTTCTCGCGCCCCGACCCATTCACCTGGGAATTTCTCAAGACCTACATCGAGCAGTACGATGCGAGCGTGTTTTCGGCCCCGTCGTTTGCCCGGCAGTTGAGCATTCCGCAGGTGCTCATCTCTCCATCCATTGATCCCCTGAGCGACAAAAACAAAGAGCTTCCTCAAGAAGTAATAGACTCGGTCCTGCAACGGTTCAAGATCGATCCTGAACGACCCATGGTAACACAGATTTCCCGCTTCGACTATCTCAAAGACCCTGTTGGCGTCGTTCAGGTGTTCCGAAAGATTCAGAAGTATATCGATTGCCAGCTCGTCCTTGCGGGCGGGGGAGCGGTTGACGATCCCGAGGGGGCGAAGGTTCTGGCGGAGGTTCAGGAGGCCGTCAACAATGACCCGGACATTTTCCTCCTGCTCTTGCCGCCGGCAAGTGATATCGAAATCAATGCTCTGCAGCGTGCGTCGACCGTTGTGCTGCAGAAGTCTCTCCGCGAAGGATTTGGTTTGACGGTCGCGGAGGCGCTCTGGAAGGGAAAGCCCGTCATTGCCGGAGCGGTGGGCGGAATTCCGCTGCAAATCGTGCACAAATACTCCGGACTTCTCTCTCACACGGTCGAAGGCACCGCCTTCGCTCTCAAACAGCTGTTACAAAATCCGTCCTACGCCAACAATCTTGGAAAGAACGGACGCGAACACGTGAGAAGAAATTTCCTCATCACCCGCCATCTTCGGGATTACCTGCTTCTCTTTCATTCTCTGCGGCACCCGAAAGAAAGTATGGTGTACCTGTAGGGCGGCGCGCCGATCGGAGGCGTTATGAAACGGGCGACGAAGACACCTGTTGATCTGGTTGGATTTCTTTCCTTGAACCGGAAGCGGCTCTCACCGCTCCTCGTGTTGTCACATGATTACCCCGATCCTGATGCCCTGGCGAGCGCCTATGCTCTGTGGTATCTTGCGCAGCACGTGTCCGGCATTCGGACGAGGATTGTCTACCGCGGCGTCATCGGCAGAGAAGAGAACAAAGAGATGGTCCGCGTGCTCAATATTCCCGTTCATCGGCTCCGCGATGATGATTTTGAATCCTTCCGCTCGGTCGCGCTTGTCGACACGGAGCCTTCGTTCGACAACAATCCGTTTCCGCGGCGCAGAAGAGCCGCCATTGTTGTCGATCAGCATGATGCCGGCGGAAAGCCGAAGGCAGATTTTGCTCTCGTGAATGTTACGGCGGGAGCAACCTCCGTACTGCTTGCCCGCGAATTCCTCGCAAATGACATTGAAATCCCCCGGAATATTGCGACCGCCCTCGTCTATGGAATACTCACCGACACACTGAACCTGCACAGGGCGGGGCAATCGGAAGCACAAGAAATGTACATGGCGCTGCTGCCAAAATGCGACCTCAAGATGCTGGCATTCATCCAGAATCCTTCCCGGCCGGAGGAGTTCTTCAATACGTTCGCAAGAGGCCTTCTGCGGGCAACCATCCGCGACCGCCTCATTGTCTCACATCTTGGCGACGTTGAAAGTCCTGAATTCACTTCGCAGATGGCAGACTTCCTCCTGGCATGCCGCGGCATGGAGTGGTCGTTCTGTACGGGCCGCGTCGGCACGAACCTCCACGTTTCTCTGCGCGCTGCAACGTCTCCGCCGCGGGTCGTCTCTATTTTGCGATCGGTCCTGCATCGAATCGGCCGGGGGGGCGGACACGGACATATCGCCGGCGGGAAGCTCGTTGTCCGCGCACCTCTGGGCAGTAACAAGTGGAATGCTCTTGAACTTTTGCTCACTTCCCGGTTGGTAAAGAGCCTCCGGTTGCCGGCTCGCAGCCTCTTCCGACCGCTTGTACGCCTTGATCATTCTCACATGGGGGGTAATTGACAGATGACGGTTTTCTCGGTGATCGAAGAAATTGGAATATCAGGCTTCATCGACATCGCGGTTCTCACGGTTCTGATCTATTCTATCCTGGTCTGGTTCAAGCGTACTCGGACCGCGTTTGTCGTGAAGGGCATGCTCATCATGGGCGGTGCGTATCTGCTTGCACGACAGCTTGGTCTTGAGTTGACAACAACGCTCTTTCAGGGATTTTTCGCGATTTTCCTCATTGCGATCGTGGTCTTCTTCCAGGAAGAGATCAAGCACTTCTTTGAGCAGATCGCGAGCCGCAGCTCATTGTGGGGGGCGCGAGGCAAGACTGTTGTTGAATCACGGAGAGGAACCATCGACGCAATCGTAAACGCGGTGAAGTCGCTGGTGCGCGAGCGTTGGGGCGGGTTGATCGCCATCCGCGGAAAAGATCCGATTGTGCGTCATCTCGATGGCGGGTTTGACCTCGATGGCCTGGTCAGCGAGCCGCTCCTCAGAAGCCTGTTCGATCCACACACGCCGGGACACGACGGGGCTTTGATTATTCGTGATGACCGGGTAACCGCATATTCCTGTCATCTTCCTCTGTCGAAAAGTGTAGGGAAGCTTCAATATCATGGAACCCGCCATGCCGCGGCGCTGGGACTGGCCGAGCTGACCGACGCACTCTGTATTGTCATCTCCGAAGAGGAGGGAACCATCTCTGTGGCGGAAAACGGCAACATTCACCCGGTGAAGGATTCCGTCGAGCTAAACGGGCTTCTTGAATCATTCTACCGCCGTATCGCACCTGCAACGGACATCAGTTCATGGAGGGGATTCTTCAAAAGGAACTATCGCGAAAAAACAATCGCCCTGGCTGTTACGCTTCTCCTCTGGTTCTTCTTTGTTCACGAGTCAAGAGTAGAGTACCGATCGTTTACCATCCCGATTGAGTACGAAAGCCCCCCACCCCAACTCGTCGTGGAGCGCGGTCAACCAAATGAAGTAGAGATAACACTCTCGGGCCCGAAAAGGTCATTCTATTTTTTCAGTTCCTCGAAGATAAAAACCACAATCAAGCTCTTTGACGCCAGGAAAGGAAAGACGACTCTGGGGTTGACCAGATCCAATTTCTCTTTTCCTGATGGTCTTGTGCTGGAGAGCATTCAGCCGCGGGAGGTTGTTGTGACGATTTCAGAGAAGGCGGCATTGGGAGCGTCGCGCGACTCCGCCGATGCAACCACGAAAGCCCAATAGCTTGAACGCGCCGAGCCAGATCATATTTTCCCGTGCTGCTGTCACCCCGTCGACGGACGGTGACCGTCTCAGAAAGGCTTGTTCTCTGCATCCGCTCGCGCCGATTCTGATTTTGATGATTGCTCTTTCGCTGGATGTTCACGGTCCGGCCTATGGCCGGCAATCCACCGGACAGATCAGACTCCATGTGAGGGAAACGATTCGTGAGCTTCTGCGCGACGAAGATACGGATGGTGATCATAAGATCACGGTTGATGATGCGCGAATACCCGATTCCCAACGCGGTGACAAGCGCTTCGTTCTTCCCGGTGCAGATGGCTCGCGCCATCAAGTGGAGGGCACCTACTTTCTATCCAACCTGCTGCAGGAATTGAGTCTCTTGACCGACGCTGGAGTTGAAACAACCTTCGTGCGCTTCGACCGGATCTATGAGAAACCTACCGACCGGATTTCGCGCTCCATCCGGGATCTCTACTGGGACGGCCTGACAAGGCGGATTGACGAGCCGGGCCTGATGTCCATTCTGGCGGACGAAAAAACCGCAACCGTGGACGGCAAGCGATATCTTTATGTGCCATCCACAGACCGGCGCGCGTACGAGTACTTTAGATCCGTCCGTCAACGCCAACCCGCATTGAACTTGCAGGTCGTTCAGCTACCCAAACAAGTCACTACCGACTATGTAAGATCACGGGACGGCCTCCATGGGATTCTGTCGCTGGCCCTCTCGTCTGGTCCCGGTGGTTCGACCGCCGGCGTTCCTTTCGTAGTACCGGGAGGGCGATTCAATGAGATGTACGGATGGGATAGTTATTTCATTGTCTGCGGTTTGTTGCTTGACGGACGAGTGGATTTGGCTCGGGCTGTTGTCGATAACTTCGTTTACGAGATTTTTCATTACGGCGCCGTCCTGAATGCGAACCGCACCTACTACTTGACGCGATCGCAGCCCCCGTTTCTGACGTCCATGGCTTTGGAGTGCTTTCGACATCTGCCGAAAGATACCTCCTCCCGGCAGTGGTTTCGCACCGTTCTCCGGGCAGCGATCACAGAGTACCGCACCGTATGGATGGGAGAGAATCATGTGACACCGGTGGGATTGAGCCGCTACGCGGACTGGGGCGCGGGTGTTCCCCCGGAGGTTGAACCCGGTCATTTCGACGCAGTTTTTGCCCAGTACGCCAGGCAACGAGGCATGAATCCAGGGAACTTCGAGCGCTCCTACAGGTTGGGATTGATCGATGAGCCGAGCCTGGACGAGTTTTTTGTCCATGACCGGGCGATGCGGGAATCGGGACATGATACGAGCTACCGTCTCTACGGCCGATGTGCCGATCTGGTCACAGTGGATCTCAATTCGCTGCTCTACAAATATGAGATTGATCTTGCGGAAACGATTGATCGCGAGTTTGGCGGCTCTCTTGTGTTTCCTGACGGTTCGGTGGAGACAAGCGGTGAGTGGTACTCCAGGGCTGCGACGCGAAAAAACCTCGTAAATCGGTTTCTCTGGGACCCCGACCGCGGTATATTTTTCGACTACGACGTGAAACGGAGCAAGCGGTTAGAGTACGTAAGCGCCACGATATTGTACCCGCTCTGGGCCGGACTCGCGTCACCTGAGCAGGCGAGAGTACTTGTTGAGGGGGCTCTCCCTCTTCTCGAAATGCCGGGCGGTGTCATTGCGTCAACGGAAGAGTCGCGGGGTCCCATTGCACCGGATCGTCCGCAGAGGCAGTGGGACTATCCATACGGCTGGGCGCCGCACCAGGTGATGGTGTGGCGGGGGCT
>DOWV01000068.1:1233-9529 GCA_003519375.1 Bacteroidota bacterium | reverse complement strand
CTGAGTTGGACGAGGAACGAGCCCGCAAAAATCACGGTGAAGACAAATCCGGGAAAAGAGCCGCGTGTGATCGATGCAAGGGGGCGCGACGTTCCGTCCCAGATCATCGATCGGAAACCGGATTCGACAACGATCGTGTTCATCGCAGCCGATATTCCTTCTGTCGGCTACCGCACGTATTGGATTTCCTCGCAGAAGCCGCGTGAATCTGCAATGCCGTCGACCCTGATTATGGGAAATCAATGGCTGGAAGTGTCCGTCGATCCGAAGACCGGGTGGGTTTCACGCATTTATGACAAACGTGCAAACCGCGAGCTTGTGAAGTCGGGGCAATATCTGAATCAGCTCCAGATCCAGGAGGACGATGCACCGATGTCGGCTTGGGTCATCGGGTTGCATGGCGAGCCAAGGCTCATTGGCGAGCCTGCAAGTGTACGAATGGTCGAATCCGGGAACGTTCGCTCTGTTATTCGGTCCGTCTATGGCTACGGGCGGTCCACTTTCATTCAAGATGTCATTCTCTATTCCAATCGTGCCCAGGTCGATTTTCGTCTTGAGGCGGACTGGCATCACCGGAAACAGATGATCAAAATCGCGTTTCCGGTGGACGTCAGGGCAGACAGCGTTACGTGCGACATACCATTCGCGTCAATCGTCCGCCCCGCTGACGGTCGTGAGATCGTGGCGCAAAAATGGATCGATCTCTCTTCGGCCGAGTCGCCGGAGTTTGGTATCACACTTCTGAACGACTCGAAATACGGCTTCGACGTCAAGGGTGACGTCATTCGCATGACCGCGCTTCGCTCTCCCACCGATCCGGACCCGAAGGCCGATGAAGGGCGGCACGAATTCCATTATGCTCTGTATCCGCATGCAGGTGGATGGCGGGAGGGAAGATCCGTCCGAAAAGGATACGAGTTCAATACTCCTGTCATTCCCTTGCTGACCGATCAACACCGTGGCCCTCTTCCGCCAGCCTCCTCCTTCGTACAGATCGACAACCCCGATCTTGTCCTGGCTGCGATGAAGAAGTCGGAAGACGATCAGGATATCGTGCTCCGTGTCTATGAGGCTTCGGGGCGAACAAACCGAGGAAGGCTCTCTCTCTGGCAGCCGTTCACCGGTGCCGTTGAAACGAATCTGATCGAGTGGAATCCCCTCTCTCTTAAGAGCGGGGTCAGGAAGTTGCAGACTCTCACGCTTGACTGGAAACCGACAGAAATCAAAACACTCAAATTCTCTATGGGAAAAAACCAATGAAACCGTTGCTGGAACAGTTGCTCGCAGGAGGCCCGGTCATCACCGATGGCGCCTGGGGGACACAGATTCAGAACCTCGGGCTCGAAGCCGGTGATTGCCCTGATAGCTGGAATCTTCACAATCCCGAGGCGGTCGAACGTGTGGCCAGATCCTACGTTGATGCAGGGAGTCGCATCATACTGACCAACACCTTCGGTGCAAGCCGCGTGATGCTTGAAAGGCATGACCTCTTCCGGAAGGCGGCGGCGATCAATCGCGCCGGGGCGGAGATCTCCCGCAAAGCAGCGGGCAAGAAGGCGTACGTCTTCGGATCCATCGGACCGAGCGGAAAGATGATCTTTACAGGTGAAATTGGTGAACAGGATTTGCTCGATGCGTACCGGGAACAGGCCCAGGCACTCGCTGAGGGAGGAGCTCATGGTCTCGTCATCGAGACCATGAGTGAATTGGATGAAGCGGTTATCGCGCTGAAGGCTGCGCGCGAGACCGGCTTGCCCGTCGTCGTTTCGATGGTCTATGATTCGGGGAAAGAATTCGACCGGACGATGATGGGGACGACTCCTGCAGCGGCTGCGGCGGCATTGGAGCAGGAGGGCGCCGACGTTATCGGTGCTAACTGCGGGATGGGGGTCGAGTTCTTCCTTCCGGTGTGCAAAGGGCTTCGCGCGGCCACCAAGCTTCCGGTATGGATCAAACCGAACGCCGGGCTGCCGGAGATGGAGGATGGCAAAGTCGTTTATCATACCGATCCGGCGAAATTTGTCGATCACGCGGGCAGGATTCTCTCCGCCGGTGCTCAGTTCATTGGGGGCTGCTGCGGCACAAGCCCGGATTTCATCCGTGAGCTTTCCCGTGTCCACGGCCAGAAGACTGCGAAATGAAAACAATCACCAGGCTTTGCGAACAATGAAGAAACCTACCGTTCACCTGATCTGCAACGCACACCTCGATCCCGTCTGGCAATGGCGGTGGGAGGAAGGGTGTGCAGAGGCCCTTTCGACATTTGGCAATGCTGTCGATCTGCTGAAGGAGCATGGCAGGTTCGTCTTTAATCACAACGAGGCGATTCTCTACCAGTGGGTCAGGCGGTATGACCCGGCTTTGTTCAAACAGATTCAGAAACTCGTCCGTGAAGGACGGTGGTGCGTCAGCGGCGGATGGTACCTGCAGCCGGATGTGAATTTCCCGGGCACCGAATCTCTTGTCCGTCATATCCTTGTGGGCCGTCAATTCTTCAAAGAGCATTTCAACGTTGTGCCGAGAGTGTCTTACAATTTCGATTCATTCGGTCACTCGGGGGGACTTCCGCAAATCCTGCGTCGAGCCGGATACGAGATGTACATTCATATGAGGCCCTGGGATCCTGACCTGAAGCTTCCTTCAGATCTCTATCGCTGGCGTGGTGTTGATGGATCGGAGATCCTCGCCTATCGCATTGCGGTCGGATTCTATCATTCCGAATATGATAACATGGAACGGCGGCTTGAGGAGGGAAAGGAAATGGCCCTCCGGCTGCAGCGGGATGTTCCGGTGTTCTGGGGGCTGGGCAACCACGGCGGCGGAGCGACACGGGAAGCGCTCGAGACCATCGATGCCTTTATCGGAAAAGAGCGAAACGTCAACATCATTCACAGTACGACCGAGAAACTCTACGATGCACTCAAAGCGCATCGGAAATCTGCGCCTCTTGTGGAAGGAGATCTGCAGCGCGTCTTCACCGGCTGTTACACTTCCCTGGCAAGAGTGAAACGACGTGCCCAGAAGAGCCTTGCAGAAGTGGTGCAGCTCGAAATGCTCCGGTCCTGGGCATGGCATACAGCGAAGCTTCCGTATCCAGACGACGAGCTTGACGAAATCTGGCGCGACCATCTCTTCAACGATTTCCATGACATTCTTCCCGGCTCGAGCGTGGAACCGGCTGAGCACGATGCTCTCGATCAATACGGGAAAGTCTCGGAGTCGCTTCGCCGGCTGCGGCTTGACGTGTTGGCACGGGCCAACGCCGGGGGACGGCAGCGCCGATTGTACGTACCGCTCACCGTGTGGAACACGAATCCCGCCTGCCGGCAGGTTCCGGTGGAAGTTGAATGCATGGTTGACTACCGCCCGAAGTGGAAGGGTGAGTGGCATCTTCAACTGGCGTCGCTCGATGGAGACGGGATTGTCTGCCAGGAAGAGCAACCCGAATCGATACTTCCTTTCGCCTGGAGACGGAAAATCGCCTTTATGGCCGAGCTGCCCGCGGTGGGCTGCATTCGATACCAGGTGCAATGTCTTGAAGGACAACGAGTCGCGCGGAGCTCGACGCCGATGCTCACCCTGAAGATGGATGAGCGGGACGGATTTATCACAAGCCTCGATGCCGGCGATGGCAGAGAATGCCTGTCGGGAAAACTCCTCGTCCCGATGGTCGTCGAGGATGACGGTGACTCATGGGGCAACGACTGCTGGAAATACAGGGAACTCGTCGGTCAATTCAAGCCGGACCCTGAGCGGTCGTGCATCGTTGACCAGGGGCCGATCCGCACGATCCGCCAATCGCTGCACACCTTCAATCATAGCTCGATCATCCTGAAGACGATCACCTACCCGGCCTGGCCGGTGATTGAATACAACCTGCGCATCAACTGGAATGAGACAAGAAAGCGTTTGAAGCTCTCGATTCCGACGGTGTTCAAGTCCGATTCACTGCTCTGCGAAGTTCCCGGCGGCGCCATCAAAAGGCCGGCTGACGGCGAGGAACATGTGCAAGGGCGGTGGTGTATGCTGGAAGGATCGATCAACGGGCGGCGGACCGGATTCGCTCTGATCAACAGCGGGCAGCACGGACTCGATTTCCAGGACGGTGAAATCAGACTGTCGGTGCTTCGGAGCGCTCCCTATTGCCACGACAAGGGATTCATCATCGTGGAGCCGCCGGCAAGAAAATACATGGATCAGGGCATACACGAGGTGCGGTTGCTGATCACCGCAGGAGACGCGGATGCTGTGAGGGATTCCCTGGCGGGATTGGCAGATTGGTTGAGCGCACCGCCCATCGCGCTTGCCCATCTTCCTATCGGGACGAAGGCGCCTTCAGAGCACGAATGGCTCACTCTGGAACCGGGGAATGTTCGCCTGCTCGCCGTAAAGCGCTCGAACGACGGGAGAGCGCTCATCGTTCGGTTTCAGGAAACTGCGGGCCGCCGGACAAAAGTGCGTTTCGGTGTAGCCGCCGGCAAATCGAGGTTCCAGGCCTCGCTTGATCCTTACGAAATCAAGACTCTCCGCGTCGGTAAAGACCATAGGATTCAAGAGGTTACGATGATTGACGAGCGGCCTGTATGAGACCTGATTTCCGGCAGTTTGAGACGACAATTCGGAGGGGAAAAGGGACACACGTCCCTCAGATCGAGCTTGGGGTTCATCCCAGGATCAAAGAACGATTCCTCGGCCGGCCGATTGTGTCGCTCGAAGACGATGTCGCGTTCTGGCTCAAAGCCGGATACGACTACGTCAAGTTGCAGCCGGGAGCGGATTTCAATCCCGGAAAAATCGGCATCGATCAAAACCTCACATTCAACGAAGATGGAACGTTGTTTCGCAAGTGGGCAACGGAGAATTCCGGCGTCATCACGAGCCGGGAGGATCTCGAGAATTACCAATTTCCCTCTCCTCAGGATTTTGACTACTCGAGGTTCGAGCGAATCCGTTCGGTACTCCCCGGGAGGATGGGGGTCATTGGCCAGTACGGCGACATCTTTACGATGACGTGGGAGATGATGGGTTTTGAGTCATTCTCTCTTGCGTTGTTCGAAAATCCGGAACTGGTGACTGATCTCAATGAGAGCATCGGACGCCTGGTGATGCCGATGTTCGAATATTTTGCGCTATCGGATGCTGTCGACGTGCTTTGGTACACCGACGACATCGCCTTCACCGAAGGCTTGCTCGTATCGCCTGACACACTGCGCACATATTTCTTTCCGTGGCTGAGGAAAATCGGCGACCTTGCCCGAAAGTCGCGGAAGCCGCTCTTGTACCACACCGACGGCATCTTGTGGGATGTGTTTGATGAAATTATCGATTGCGGTGTAGATGCGATCCACCCGATCGAGCCAAAGGCGATGGATATCGTGGACGTCAAAAAACGATATGGCGATAAGCTCTGCCTTCTGGGTAATGTCGATGTCGATATTCTCGCCCGCGGTACCAAGGAGCAGATTCGTTCCATAGTAAAAGAGAATATCGAGAAGGTCGGGTATAACGGAGGATATTGCGTCGGGTCCGGGAACAGCATCCCTGAGTACGTTCCCTACGACAACTACCTTACTCTGCTCGAAGCGTCTCGCGAGTTCGGCGGAATGTGAGATCATGATCGATCTGATGATTCTCACTGCCGGTCGAAGAATGAAGAGTCTTAATCTGCAAGAACGGTTCTATCCTGTGATCAGGAGGATGCCATGAAGAGACTTTCTGATTTTGTCGTCTGCGGACTTCTGTCTGTGTTGTTATCCCTCGCCATGCCGTGCCTCGCGATGGCGCAATCGTCGAGGCCGCCCTATCCCGATCCGAAACTCCCCATAGAAGATCGCGTGAGCGACCTTCTGTCGAAGATGACGCTCGAGGAGAAAATCGCACAGCTCCAGTGCACGCTGAGGACGATCGAGTGGGGAAAAAACCTGACGATCAACGGACTCGGCGGCATTGGTCCGCTGCTCCGCTGGAGCAATGCGAAAGAGGCGGCAGAAAAAGGGAATCAGATACAGAAACTGGCCGTCGAGAGAACACGGCTGGGAATCCCGATTCTCATCCACGATGAGGCCCTCCATGGCCTGATTGGAAACGGTGCAACGAGTTTTCCCCAGGCGATCGGTCTCGCTGCAACATGGGACCCCGACCTCGTCGCGAGAATCGCCACGGTGATCGGCAAGCAATCGCGAAGCCGCGGTATCCGGCAGGTGTTGTCGCCGGTCATCAATATCGCGCGTGACGTACGGTGGGGGAGAGTTGAAGAAACGTACGGCGAGGATCCCTATTTACAGTCCAGGCTGGCTGTGGCGTTTTGCCGGAGCATCGAGAGCGAGGGAGTCCTCACGACGCCGAAACACTTTGTAGCGAACAATGGTGATGGCGGCCGTGACAGTTATCCTGTCCACATATCGGAACGTGAACTGCGTGAAGTCTATTTCCCTCCGTTCAAAGCCGCCTTCCAGGAGGCAAACGCCTGGTCGGTTATGGCATCCTACAACGCCCTGGATGATATCCCGTGCTCTTCAAGCAGGTGGCTTTTGACGGATATATTGCGGAAGGAGTGGGGATTCAAGGGCATCGTCGTGTCTGATTACGGCTCAGTCAGCGGGATCATGACCAAGCACTTCGTCGCTGCCAGCGCGAAAGAGGGTGCCGCAATGGCCGTCGAGGCAGGGCTCGACATGGAGCTGCCCGATATCTACTTCTACGGCGAACCGTTGTTGCAGGCAGCACGAGAAGGATCCGTCTCACTGAAGGCGATCGATGAAGCGGCCAGGAATGTCCTCAGGGCGAAATTCAAGCTTGGATTGTTCGAGAATCCGTATGTCGACCCCGGAACCGCTGCCGAACTCAATGATACCCCCGGGCAGCGCCAGCTGGGACTGATTGCTGCCCGCAAGGCGATGGTGTTGCTGCGTAACGAGAACCAGGCGCTGCCGCTCAGCAAGAACATCAAGTCCATTGCCGTGATCGGCCCCGAGGCCGAGGCGGCCAGGCTCGGCGGATATAGTGGCTTCGGTATGAAGACGGTTTCCCTGCTCGACGGGATCAGGAACAAAGTCTCTTCATCGACATCGATTGTCTATGAAAAAGGATGCGACGTTGGCTTCACTTCTCTTCCTCCTGTACCGGCTGAGTACCTCGTGCCCCCGAACGCCGGGCCGGGTGAGCATGGGCTCCGGGCGGAGTACTTCAAGAACAAGGATCTTCAGGGCGCCCCGGCAGTCGTTCGTGTCGACAAGCAGATCAACTTCGAATGGGCCATGGGGACGCCTGACTCGACCATCCCGCCGGAACATTTCTCGGCGCGCTGGACAGGCAAACTTGTCCCGGCGGAATCAGGTACCTATACGCTCGGCTTCAGCTCGGATGATGGAGTCAGGCTCACATTGGACGGCAAACTGCTGATCGACAGCTGGTTTGACCGCGGCGCCACCCTCGATGCGATAACGATCAAGCTGGAAGCGGGCCGGATCTATGATCTCAAGATTGAATACTATGAGAATGAAGGTTGGGCTTATGCGGCGCTGGTATGGGACCGGAAACGCGGTACCGATCCGCGCATACAAGCTGCGGCTGACGCTGCGAAGAAGTCGGATGTCGCGATCGTGGCGGTGGGAATCATCGAGGGCGAGGGATACGACAGGGCGAGCCTTGATCTCCCCGGTGAACAGGAGCGGTTGATCCGGCAGGTCGCAGAGACCGGCACGCCGACGATCGTTGTGCTGATCAACGGAAGCGCGATTACGATGAAGAGCTGGATCGACCGCGTCGCAGCGGTGGTTGAAGCATGGTACCCCGGTGAAGAGGGCGGCAACGCGATCGCAGATGTTCTCTTCGGTGATGAGAATCCGGGCGGACGGTTACCTGTGACATTCCCGCAGGCAGTAGGTCAGGTTCCTTTGTACTACAATCACAAGCCCACGGGCCGGGGCGATGACTACACCGACATCAGCGGGAAGCCGCTCTTTCCGTTTGGGTTTGGACTGAGTTATACGACGTTTGCCTATTCGCGGCTGCAGATCTCCCCGGGAGCGATCAAGCCGGAAGGAAAGGTGAGAGTATCCTGTGAGGTGACGAACACTGGCGCCAGAAGAGGGGATGAGGTGATTCAGCTGTACGTGCACGATCCGGTGGCGAGTGTCACGAGGCCCGTCAAGGAGCTGCGTGCATTCAAACGTGTGACGCTGGAGGCCGGAGAGAAAAGGACCCTTGAATTTGTCCTGGGAAAGGATGAACTCGGCTTCTACGATTCTTCGATGAAGTTCGTGATGGAACCGGGGCCGATCGAGGTGATGATTGG
>DOWV01000068.1:0-1067 GCA_003519375.1 Bacteroidota bacterium | reverse complement strand
AGGAGTTGCGGGCGATGCGGCAAAACATGATACTGTGGAGAGATTCCGTCCTGGCTTCGAAGCAGCGACTGGCGATGCCGATCATGACCCAGCCTGGAATTGCTCAGATCGGGCGGACCGTTTTCGACGCCGTGACTCAATCCTCGGTTCATGGAGAAGCTGTCCGTGCACTCGCGCGTTCGTACCCCACCGGGGCCGCGACGATGATCATGGATCTGTCGGTGGAGGCCGAAGCGTTCGGAGCAAAGATCCGGTTCAGCGATATCGAAGTGCCGACAGTCACCGAGCGGTGCGTCTATGACGAAAATTCCATTGGCGACCTTTCGGTCCCCTCGCTCAATGCCGGACGCGCGGGAGTCTATGTTGAAGCATCAAGAATAGCGGCTGGTGCGATTTCCGACCGGCCTGTGTTCGCCGGGTGTATCGGCCCGTTTTCGCTTGCTGCGCGTCTGTTTGATGTGACGGAAATCCTGACGGCGATTCTCATCGATCCGGAGCCGATCCACAACTTGCTCAAAAAGGCGACCCGATTCCTCGTTTCCTACGTCCTGGCTTTCAAAGAAGCTGGAGCCAACGGCGTCGTCATCGCAGAGCCCGTCGCCGGCGTCCTCTCCGAGGATCACTGCACGGAGTTCTCATCAGCCTACGTCCGTGAAATAGTCGCAGCCGCCCAGGATGAGAGTTTCTTCGTCATCCTTCACAATTGCGGCGACACGGACACGCTGGTGAAATCCATGCACGGCACGGGTGCGGCAGGACTCCATTTCGGCAATCGCTGTAAAATCGTTGAAGCTCTGAAACAACTACCTCCTGACCTGCTCGTTTTTGGCAACCTGGATCCGTCCGGTGTGATAAAATCCGGCGATCCTGCATTTGTGGCGGCAGAGACCAGACGTCTTCTCGAAGCCACCAGGTCCTTCCGAAACTTCGTACTCTCTTCAGGATGCGACGTTCCGCCAGGTGTACCGGTTGAGAACATTGATGCACTATTCCGGGCGCTCGCAGAATTCAATCAGCATCCCGCGTGATGCCTGGACCTTTCCAAGGAACCCGAGGTCAATGAGGCC
>DOWV01000291.1:477-4847 GCA_003519375.1 Bacteroidota bacterium | reverse complement strand
AATCTCATACTGGCGGAATCGTGATTGCGAATTTCCTTTTTGGTCTAAAACCCGGTTCTTGATTCCATTGATTTTGCCCCACCTTTAAGGTCGCGGCAAAGCACAAGCACGATGCAGGGCTTCAGCCCAGTTTATGCTTCTCACTTCAACGTCGATTCAGAATCATCTTATTTGATGTAGAGCATCTTGCCTGCCTTCGAAAAACTCCCCGCCTGCAATCTGCACACAAAGATGCCGCTTGGCAAATTGTCCGGAGCAAAAAACACCTTATGTACCCCTGCCGCCTGCTCTTCATCCACGAGCATTGCGACTTCCCTTCCCAAGACGTCATACACTCGAAGTCTCACGAAGCTGACAGCTGACAGCCGATAGCTAATAGCCGTCGTCCCATTGAACGGATTTGGAAAGTTCTGTTCGAGAGTTATCTCGGTCGGTATCGGATTCCCTTCGACCTTTGAAGTCACGCCTTTGATGTTCGCCGGGAAACGGAACATCCTATAGCTGAACACGTCTTTCGGGAACGTCATCTCGAAGACTTTCTGCCCGTTCGAATCGACCTCTGTCGCGCCAATGTCGCTCTTCCCCCAGCTGATGAACGTGTTCCCGTTCTTCAGACGCTGAGCGTTCCCCCAGTATATGCTGGCGACATCGGGGGTATTCCTGTACGACCACACGAGCGTCGCTGTCCGGCTCGCTGTATCCAATTTATATTCCACGGCACGCGAGACGTGCGGTTTGTGGAAGAGACCATTGTCGAACAGAACCAGGTTACCGTTCGGCAGTATACCTGCCGAATGCTGCGCGCTGAAACCGACTGTGTCACCAATAAATCCGAATTGATTGTTCTTTCCGCCCAACCGCCAGATGATCTCCCCTCTTTTCCGATCGATCTTTGTTATCTCATCCAGACTCCGGCTCGAGACGACGTAATTGCTGTCGAGATCGACGTCAATCGAATTAAGGTGTGAATGAATGAACGAGGGATCGAGAAGGTTGACTCCCGGTCCGACATCCGTCAGCTTATAGTGCTCGAATGCCCTCCACTCAAAAACTACCGTTCGGTTTCTGTCGATTTCCTGCACCACGTTTACGATGACACTCGCGTTCCGATCTCCGCCGGAAACAACCTGGCTCATATCGTAGAACCTGTAACCGTAGCCGATCAACAAAACGTTTCCGTTCTTGAGGAGCTTGATCTCGTGCTCATCGGTTATGTATCCGTTCTGCACCCAGAAGCTGTCAACCACGGCCAGGGTGGAATCCATGGCGAAGAACTTTTGCGTTGAATAGTCGAAGTAGGTGAACAAGCCGTTCTCGTGGAGTTTGAAGTCGGTGCTGGTGGCGGGAGTCTTCTTGTATAACACGGGCCGGCCCTGGTTGTTGTACACCACGAGGTACGATCCACCCGATCCCCAATAGGGCACGGCTGCAAATATGTAGCCGTCGGCCGGGTTCTTTAGCGTCGTGATCGTCGGGATCGGAAGATCGGAAGGAATAGTGTCAAGAGGAATGCCACTGATTCTCGTTTGAGCAGAGAGAATTCCTGAGGCGAAGATGAAGAAATGGAGCAGGAGTCTTTTCAATTGGGATCATCGGTATAAAGGGAAAAGATCATTTCTCCCAGGGCTTTGCCGAAAACCCCGGGAGAATTGTCGACATTTTTTTAGAAAAGAGAGTCCCACGCAGAGTCGCCAAAAATAGAACGATGATCTTCTCCTTTGCGCCTTAGCGTCTTTGCGTGAAGAGTTTTTAGACTGCTTCTAGTCTTCTTCCTGCATGAACCGACGAGCCCTTGGTTTGAAAAGCGAGCTTGCATCAAGCGCCCACACTCCCCTTCCATGCGTGCCGATCACGACAAAGTTCTCGCGAGGCTGGAATGCGAGATCGAGCACATAGGCCATCGGCAATCCGGAGCCCAGCACTTCCCAGGTCTTGGCCCCATCCTTCGTCACGTAAACGCCGCAATCGGTTCCGACATAGAGAATATCCTTGTTGCGCGGATCTTCACGGATCACATTGACCGGACCCAAAGGGATGCCTTTCGAGATATCAACCCATGTTTTGCCGTAGTTCGCCGACTTCCAAACGTAGGGCGTGAAGTCATCATCACGTTTGCCGTTCTGTGTCATGTACACCGTGCCCAGTTCGAACGAAGATGCGACGAGTCGTGACACCCACTTCTGGTACGGCAAGCCTTCCATGATTTCCTGCCAGTGCATCCCGCCGTCTTTTGTGACATGCACTTTGCCATCGTCGGTACCGGCGTAGACGAGTCCATATCGCAGCGGCGACTCCGAGAGCGCCGTGAGCGTGTGGTAGGAGATGTCGCCCATTTCCGACGGTGTGTTGTAGGTCAGGTCAGGACTGATCTGTTCCCATGTATTTCCCTGATCGATCGAGCGGAGGATGTACTGCATCCCGTGATAAATGATGTTGGAATTGTGCGGAGAGATCATAAAGGGCGCCACCCATTCTCCCCGCATCGCCGGCTCATCTTCGTACGTGCGCGGGAGCAAACGTTTCGATGTTCCCTTGACCACATCGGAGCGGGTGATCGTTCCATAGAAGCCCGCAGAATACACGATTGCCGGATTCGCCGGGTCGATCGCATGAGTCGAGCCTTCACCGCCGGGAGCCGGATCGAACTTCGCCGCGGGAATCCGGTCGCGGCCACGGCTGATGTCAATCACACCGCGGAAGCTCCCGAAATCCTGCACCGATCCATACACTTTGAATGGCGTGTCCATATCGACCGCGATATTGAAGAACTGCGTCGCCGGGATCTTGTCCGTGAAGCTTCTCCAGTTCTTCCCCTTGTCATAGGAAACGTACGCACCGCCGTCATTCACATTGATGAGATAATTCGAGTTGTCGGGATCGATCCAGAGCCCGTGGTGATCGACGTGCATCCCGCGGAGCTGCTTGAATGTTTTGCCGCCGTCTGTGGAAACGTTGAGGAAGAGTCCCATCGTATAGATCGTATTCTCATCATTCGGATCGACACGCATCTGGCCGAAGACCCAGCCGTACGTCGCCGAAAGACTCTCCATGTATCTGCGCGTCGAATCGACGAGCCCGCTTACCTGTTTCCATGATCCGGCGGCATCATCTGACCGGAAAACAGTCGCCCCTTTGATTCTTCCGCTGGAAGGCCGGCCGTAGGCATCGGTCGCACCCACCGCCTGAGAATCTGCCCTCTGGTAGTTGTCCACGAACGCATAAAGAACATTTGGATTGGTTCGGGCGATATCGATTCCGATGCGGCCCCGGAATTTCGCGTCCGGGAGACCATTGTTGACGGCTTTCCAGGTCTCGCCGCCGTCGGTTGTTTTGTGAATTCCGCTTCCTGTGTATTCAGGTTTGTTCCGCGGATCGTTCCACCGCAGGCGCGTACGCTGCCATGTCGCTGCATAAAGCGTCTCGTTATCTTTCGGATCCATCACCAGATCGATGGCTCCGGTCTGATCGTTGATGAACAATACTTTCTGCCAGGTCTTACCACCATCGACGGTCTTATAGACGCCGCGCTCGTTGTTCGTCGTCCACTCATGGCCTGTCGCAGCCGCATAGACAATCTCCGGATTCGTTGGGTGGATAATGATCCGGGGTACCGTGTAGGTGTCCGTCAACCCCATCTGCTTCCACGTTTTTCCTGCATCGGTCGATTTGAAGAGTCCGCATCCTGCCTGCGAGCTGCGGAAGATATTCGCTTCGCCGGTCCCAACCCAAAGTATGTTGGGGTCAGACGGTGAAACAGCGACATCACCGATAGCTGCCGAGGGATATTGCTCAAAAACCGGATTCCAGGTTGTCCCCTCATTCTCGGTCTTCCAAAGTCCACCGGACGCCGAGGCCACGTAAATTGTATAGTTCCTCCCCTTTGGACTCACCACCGCGACGTCGATGCAGCGTCCGCCGACGTTGGTCGGGCCGGCAAACTGCCACTTGATGTCTTTGGTGGAAGACTTCTTCAGCATCTCCTGATGCTGTTCGTAGCCTTTCAAGCGTAATTCCGGATCCGTCGAATGGACTCTCGTCCCCTTTTTCGCCTGGAATGCGAATGCGGCGGAGGCAATCACCGCGAAACCGACCAGGATGGAGAGGACGTTGCGAAGCGAGAATGATCGAAGCATACCTGGCTCCTTTTATTGCTCGTTGATGAACATCATGAAATCCTCTGTTGGGAGGGGCGGAACTTCTCCTCACGTCGTACACTACCACCCCTTATACGTGTGAGGCTGTGGGAAGAAGCTCATAATCTCGTTCGCACTCCAATGCGCCACTCAATTGTGCGTTTCTCCTCTTTTTCGGGAGAGGATCGGTGGTAAGAGCCGCACATCCCTGTCAATTTCTGTGCCCGTCATCGTGCT
>DOWV01000291.1:0-274 GCA_003519375.1 Bacteroidota bacterium | reverse complement strand
AGCGAATTCTCGTCGAGCGGGTCCCCCGATGTAAGCACAACCGCTTCGCCGCCCGGATCAACCGCCCCAACTCCCTCCAGGTTGATGGCAGTCTCGACATTGTTCTTCGAGACGTTCACGACCTTCAAAATGATTTGTCCGGACGCCGACACTTTGCCTGCCACTGCGTGAAGCGCTTTCGGAGCAGAATTGTCGTACGTTAAATCCTGAATCAACGCGCCATCGAGATAGCATTTCACGTTCTGACCATTGAGTTCGACGCGGATATCGTACC
>DOWV01000050.1:6143-8079 GCA_003519375.1 Bacteroidota bacterium | reverse complement strand
CTTGTATTGTAGAGGCGGCTTTGGTCCGCTTCCGAGAATACCAATCCCCCCGAGAAACCGACGCGGAGTTGCGCTGCGGCAGTGTGAGCGATCAGCAGTATCGCAATGGCAAGAAATCTGAACGAACTCATAACGGTCACCCCTCTCTTTTGTTGGAATCCCATTGCCGCCACTAAGACAATCGGGCAGCAAAGAAGGGTGACACGAGGCCGCGTTAACGGGGAACAAATCTGACTGTATCACCGCGTTGCTCAACTCTGGCGTTCACGATTACTGATAACAGTCTGAGATTCTCGGCCAGCGGCTTGCTCCCTATGAAGACCGTGATGCTTTCGTGCAGCATGGAGCTGTCGGCAGCCTGCATGGTGACGTTGTACCACCTCTCCAATTGGCGCAGCACCTCGGGGACAGGAGTATTCCGGAAGTAGATCTCCCTCTTCATCCACGACAGATAGTCGGAAAAGTCGATTTTCTCCGCCGATGTCGGGGAAATGTCCGTTCTCGACAGCTTGCTCATCGTGTTCTCTGTCAGGTAGACGATCTTGCTCGTGTCGTCGTTAGCCTCCGGTTGAAACGAAACCCGGCCCTCCTTCACGGCGACGACGACGTTTTCATCCGATTTCCACGAGCGGACCGCGAAGGACGTGCCGAGACCCCTGATCGCCCCGCCGTTCGCATGGATGGTGAACGGGAGCCTGTCGTTTCGGGCAACCTCGAAAAAGGCTTCGCCGTCGAGGGTGACCTCGCGAAGGCTGGCGCCTTCGAAGGACTCGGGGTATTTGAACGAACTCCCGACATCGAACGTTATTCTTGTGCCGTCTGAGAGCTGGAGGGTCTGCACACGCGCGAACGTCACGGAGGAGGTTTCGATCTCTCTTCTTGAGTCGAGAAGGGTGTAGATCGCGAAAGCTCCGATCGCAACTGCGAGGACGGCCGCCGCCCTGAGAAACAAGGGTCTGGTGAGAAGCCCCGAAATCGGCCGCTTGGTGAAAGACGCAGGAATTTGAATGTCCATGGGCTGCCGCGCGGGGGACGGTTGCTGAATGCGGGCCATCACGAGCCTGAGAGCCTTCTCCGTATCGGGCCGGGGAAGAGCTTTCTGCTCCGTCAGCCACATTTTTTTCAAGCGCTCAAGGAATTCCCGGTTCTCGGCGCTTCTCGCAAGCCATTCAGCCAGCTTCTTTTCCTCACCCTCCGTCGCCTGACCGGAGAGGTGGTTCGCCACAATTTCCCAGTCAATCTTGTTCATGAGCGCTTTCTCGAAGAATATTCCTCACACATGGGACAACTGAATAGCTCCAAAGGGTGACATACCGCTCTCCTCCGTTGACTACAACCAACACCTGAAGAAGAGAAGCAGGATCCTAAAGTGCTGCAGTGACTTGCTCAATGATCTCAATGCACGCTGCAGTTGTGTTTTAACTGTGTTGATGCTGATGTTGAGCACTTCTGCAATCTCTTTGTAGCTCAAGCCGTCATATTTCGCCATGAAGAATATCTGCCGGCACCTGGGTGCGAGCCCCGCCATCGCTTTTTCGAGCGCTTCGGCGAGTTCGTTCGATTCGAGTTGAACGTCGGGCTGAACGGTCGCGTCATCGGGTCGTTCCTCTTCATGATCGAGCGATGTTGTGAAGCTCTGGCGCTTGATGTGGTTCAGGCAGGCATTCCTCACCGAGGCGTAAAGATAGCTTTTCAAGCTTGATTGAACTCCGAGAGTATCGCGGGATTCCCACATTCGGACGAAGACATCCTGCACGATACCTTCCGCAACCTGGATGTCGTGAAGATATCGTTCCGCGAAATAGCAGAGAGGCTCATAGTGACGACGGAAGACCGAGGAGAAGGCTTCCGTGTCGCCGCCGCGGATTTGCCTGATGATCTCGAGTTCGCTATGAGGGCTCGAATCGGCCACGCTTCAGATGCTGGATTTGCTTTG